>JAVXSC010000013.1:26568-27964 GCA_036643355.1 Myroides sp. | reverse complement strand
CAAAACACAACTTACTTTAAAATAAATTAAAAGTTATCAACAACAACTAAAATTAATAAAAACTAAAAAGTTTACAAATAAACTTAATTAAAAAACTAAATATCAACACTATAACATTTTTTAAAATTAAAAAAGTTTACAAAAAATAAAAATATTTTTAAACTAACCAAGCGAAATGATTTAAATTTAGGTAAAATTTTAAAAATTAATTATCAACAAAAATTGTTCATAACTTATCATTAAAAAAACACAAAAATGAAGTTGAAAATCAAATTAAATACGATAATTTTGACATAGATTTTTACAACGATTAAGAGAATCAAGTGTAAGCCTTGAACTGTTGCGCAACTGTAAATAAGTGAGAAACTTATGAGTCAGACCTCTTGTAAAAAACAGCGTTGCTTTCGCCCTTTAAAGTAAATTGCTAGGAAACTTTCTTTTTTATATGGACGTATTCTTTCAAAATTTACTTCTATTGTTACATATAAAAAAATTTTAGTTATGAGTATTTTTACCAAACGTGTTAATTACAAACCATTTGAATATCCGGAGATTTTAGACTTCACAAACGCTATTAATAAATCGTTCTGGGTACATTCTGAAGTAGATTTTACTGCAGACATTCAAGATTTTCATTCGCATTTATCGCCAATTGAACAAGAAATTGTTAAGCGCAGTTTATTGGCAATTGCACAGATCGAAGTGAACGTAAAAACGTTCTGGGGCAATTTGTATACGCATTTGCCAAAACCGGAGTTTAACGGTTTGGGAAGCACGTTTGCAGAGTGCGAATTCCGTCATTCAGAGGCTTATTCACGTTTGTTGGAAGTTTTAGGTTACAACAACGCTTTTGAAAACGTTATACAGATTCCTGTAATCAAAAAGCGTATAGATTATTTGTCTGATGCCTTAAAACACTCAAAAGCCGAAGACAAAAAAGACTACTTAAAATCGCTGATTTTATTTACTATACTTATAGAAAACGTTTCGTTATTCAGTCAGTTTGCCATTATTTTATCGTTCACGCGCTTTAAAGGTGCTATGAAAAATGTGAGCAATATTATTGCCTGGACATCGGTAGACGAACAAATTCACGCAAATGCCGGTATTTATATTATCAATAAAATCAAAGAAGAATTTCCTGATTATTTTGATACGGCAACGGTTGAAGAAATCAATCAGATTGTAAAAGAATCGATCGATATTGAAAGTGAAATTTTAGATTGGATTTTTGAATACGGCGAATTGGAAACCATTTCTAAAAAGAATCTTTTAAACTTCATGAAATTCAGATTAGACGACAGTATGCGTCAGATCGGATTACAAAAGATATTCCACGTTTCAGAAGAAGACTATCAGCCGATGATCTGGTTTGAAGAAGAAATTTTCGCGAATA
>JAVXSC010000013.1:0-26558 GCA_036643355.1 Myroides sp. | reverse complement strand
AACAGTTTAGACGATTTCTTTGCAAAACGTCCGGTGGATTACACCAAACACGACAAAAGTATTACTGCCGAAGATTTATTCTAAAAGCAACATCAGAAATTAAGTTTATAACATCAATTGTTACATCGAACTAATTTATATCTTTCTAATTTATTCGATCTAACAAACAAAAATAAAATCAACTATGGAAAGATTATGGTGGCTTAACGAAGAAAGCGAACAAATATTAAACCGCGGATACCTTTTAAAAGGCGAAACCACACAAAAAGCAATTGAACGTGTTGCAAATGCTGCAGCAAAACAATTATACAAACCAGAATTGGCTGAAGCTTTTATTGAAATGATCGAAAAAGGCTGGATGAGTTTATCATCGCCAATCTGGGCTAACATGGGAACCGAACGCGGATTGCCAATTTCGTGTTTCAACGTTTATGTTCCAGATCATATCGAAGGAATTACGCACAAATTAGGCGAAGTGATTATGCAGACCAAAATTGGTGGTGGAACAAGTGGTTACTTTGGTGAATTGCGCGAACGCGGAAGTGCTGTAACCGATAACGGAAAAAGTAGTGGTGCGGTAAGTTTTATGAAATTGTTCGATACTGCCATGGATACCATTTCGCAAGGTGGCGTTCGCCGCGGTGCTTTTGCTGCTTATTTGGATATTGATCACGACGATATTAAAGAATTTTTAGATATTAAAAACATCGGAAATCCTATTCAGAATTTATTTACAGGCGTTTGTGTGCCAGATTATTGGATGCAGGATATGATTGATGGCGATAAAGACAAGCGAGAAGTTTGGGCTAAGGTTTTAGAAAGCCGTCAGCAAAAAGGATTGCCGTATATTTTCTTTACAGATAACGTAAACCGCAACAAACCAGAAGTTTATAAAGACAAAGAAATGCAGATTTATGCAAGTAACCTTTGTTCGGAAATTGCGTTACCATCGTCTAAAGACGAATCGTTTGTATGTTGTTTGTCATCAATGAATTTAGAGTTGTACGACGAGTGGAAAGATACCGAAGCAGTTAAACTGGCAACGTACTTTTTAGATGCGGTTATGAGTGAATTTATTTCGAAAACTGAAGGAAATTACTATTTAACATCGGCTCATAATTTCGCTAAAAACCACCGTGCATTAGGTTTAGGTGTTATGGGATGGCATTCGTACCTACAGAAAAATATGATTTCGTTTGAAAGTTTAGAAGCTAAAATGCTTACAAACCAAATTTTCAAAGAAATTGAAGACAAAGCATTAAAAGCATCACAAGATTTGGCTCGTATTTACGGAGAACCATCTATCTTAAAAGGATACGGAAGAAGAAACACCACTTTGTTGGCAATTGCGCCTACAACATCTTCATCGGCAATTTTAGGACAAACTTCTCCGGGAATTGAGCCTTTCAGCAGTAATTATTACAAAGCAGGTTTGGCAAAAGGTAACTTTATGCGTAAAAACAAATACCTTAAAACGCTTTTAGAAAATAAAGGTATCGATACCGAAGAAACATGGAGAAGCATCATGTTAAACCACGGAAGTGTACAGCATTTACCGGAGTTGAATCAAGAGGAAAAAGATGTTTTTAAAACGTTTAAAGAAATCAGTCAGTACGAAATTATTTTGCAGGCATCAATCCGTCAGAAATACATCGATCAGGCTCAAAGTTTAAACATCAACATTCCGTCTAATTTATCAGTAAAAGAAGTAAACCGTTTGTTGATTGAAGCTTGGAAATTAGGTGTAAAAACGCTTTACTACCAACGCAGCCAAAGTGTATCAAAAGAATTTGTAAATAATTTAGTTACTTGTACAAGCTGCGAAGCTTAACAAATATTTTTAAAAATGACATTAGAAGAAAGAATTAAAAGCAGCGAAACACGAATTTTTAAAGCTGTTTTCCCAAATACAACCAATCATTACGACACGCTTTTTGGAGGAACTGCCATGCACATGATGGACGAAGTTGCTTTTATTACGGCAACCCGTTTTTCAAGACAAATGATGGTAACGGTTTCATCTGATAAAATTGATTTTACCAAACCAATTCCGGCAGGAACAATTGTTGAACTTATAGGAAAAGTTACACATGTTGGTAACAAAAGTTTAAAGGTTTCGGTTGAAATTTATATCGAAGAAATGTACACCGATGTACGATATTTAGCAATAAACGGTGAATTTACTTTTGTTGCTTTAGATAAAGATAAAAATCCAACAAAAGTTATTAAAGAATAACATAAAGTAGTCTGACAAAAGGCTACTTTTTTTTGTATAATCACTTCTTAATCTATGCCATGTGTATTCTTAAAATTCTATCATAACTTTGATATATCATTAAATACAAACAGGTTATGAAAACATTAAATAAAATAGTAGCACCAAAAACACCTCATTTTGTAGGTGATGGCTTTAGAGTACATAATTTTATTCCAGGCGTTGTGGGAATGGATATGAAACAAATGGATCCATTTATTATGTTAGATTATAATTCAAAATACAATTTCCCGCCATCTAACATACCTAAAGGCGTTGGTGTGCATCCACATAAAGGGTTTGAAACCGTTACGATAGCCTACAAAGGTCGTGTAGAGCATGGCGATAGCAGTGGTGGTGGCGGTATTATAGGCGAAGGAGATGTACAATGGATGACAGCCGGAGCTGGCGTTTTACACAAAGAATTCCACGAAACAGAATGGAGTAAAACCGGTGGAGAATTTCAAATGGTACAACTTTGGGTTAATTTGCCTAAAGCTCATAAAAACACACCTGCAAAATATCAATCTATAGGAAATAGTGCTATTGAACGTTATACATTAGATAATAATTTGGGCGAAATTGAAATCATTGCTGGAAATTATAAAGATATTCAAGGGTCGGCATCAACATTTTCACCAATACACATGTACAATATCAAAGCAAAAGTTGGTGCAAAAATTGATTTGAAATTTCCGAAACATTACAACACAATCCTTTTAGTAATAGAGGGATCTATGAAAATTAATGGAAGTAATAAAATAGATACCGATCATTTAGCATTAATGAATCATGACGGAGATGATTTTATTGTAGAAATGGAATCTGATAGTATTGTTTTAGTATTATCTGGAGATCCTTTAAACGAACCTATTGCACATTATGGTCCGTTTGTAATGAATACCGAAGAAGAGCTTACGCAGGCTTTTAAAGATTTTCAACAAGGAAAATTTGGAAACTTATCTTAATAAAAAAAGCTGTTCAAATTGAACAGCTTTTTTTTATTACATAAATTTACCTAATATCCAGTATAAAATTATAAATACAATAATGGTTCCAAAACACCCAAAACCGGCTTTCTTTGCGCCCCAGCCTGCTAACAGCGCTCTTAATAAATCTTTCATAGCTTAAATTTTTTATTTAAATATATGAAATTTTTATTGCGATTCAAACTTTTTTACTTCGTTCCAATAAACATCTAATTCTTTTAAAGGTAGATCGCCAATTGTTTTAGAATCCTGCTTTATCAATTCTTCCATTCTTGTAAATCGATTGATAAATTTCTGATTGGTTTTGTTCAATGCTTCTTCGGGATTTATGTTACAAAAACGAGCGTAATTGATTAATGCAAACAAAACGTCTCCAAATTCCTGTTCCTGCTTTTCGAAATCGTTATTGGCAACTTCAACTTTAAACTCATTCAGTTCTTCTTCAACCTTTGCCCAAACATCTTCCTTATTATCCCAATCAAAACCTACACCTTTTACTTTATCCTGAATACGGAATGCTTTAATTATTGCCGGAAGCGATTTTGGTACGCCACTTAAAACAGATTTGTTGCCTTCTTTCAACTTAAGTTTTTCCCAATTTTCCAGAACAGCTTTTTCATCTTCGGCAACGGTATCGCCATAAATATGCGGATGTCTGCTGATTAATTTTTCACTGATTCCTTTACACACCGCTTCAATATCAAACGAATTGGTTTCACTACCAATTTTAGAATAAAAAACAATATGGAGCAAAAGATCACCCAATTCCTTTTTAATTTCGGTTGTATCGTTGTCAGAAATGGCATCGTTCAATTCATAAACCTCTTCAATAGTCAGATGTTTTAACGATTGAAAGGTCTGCTTTTGATCCCAAGGACACTTTTCACGTAAATCGTCCATAATATCTAACAATTCTTCGAATGCCTTTAATTGTGCTGCTCTGTTGTTCATAATAAAACGGTGTAAAAAAACCGGCAAAATAGCCGGTTTAAATATTATTCTTTATCTTCTGTTTTCTTTTTTGTTGCGCGCTTTGCTTTTGGCTTTTCCTCAACAACTTCTGCTTCTACAGTTTCCTGCTCTTCTGTGTTGTTGTTGATTGTAACCGTACCAGTTGTTGTAACTGCCGGTGCTGTTAAAGCTGCAATGTAATTAGCTTGCTGTAAAATGTTGTACCAGTTTAATACTTTTTTAATGTCTGATACATAAACGCGGTCACGATCGAAATCTGGAACTACTTCACCGAAATAAGCCATTAAATCGTTGTTTGTTGCTTTATGATCTAAAGCTGGCCCGTTATTTTCTTTGGTTGCAATTTTTGCAAAAACTTCGAATAACTTTAATTCTCCTGTTTCTGTATAGATCGAAATTTCTGATAACAAGCTTACATTACTGCGTAAGCCAACTGTTAATCTTTTTCCGTCAATTAATGATTCTGCAATAAATCCTGATCTTGTTTGGATTTTCAATTCGTATAATCCTGGTTTTCCAGATATAGCTAAAACTTTCTCTACGCTCATTATTTTATTTTTTTCAAGGTCACAAATATCCTAATTTGAATTTAATATCCAAAATTATCTACCTTTTTTGTTTATAAATTTCATTTTATAATCGGGATAAACTTTCCCTTCCATAATATTCTGTAATCGTTTGCTGTTTAATTTCTTCTTTAATGTAGAAATTTTATCGGTAAACAACACACCTTCTATATGGTCGTACTCATGCTGAATTACGCGCGCTGCATATCCTGAAAAATCTTTAACTTGTTTTTCAAAATTCTCGTCGTAATATTCAATAGTGATATTCGGTTTGCGATAAACATCTTCACGAACACCGGGAATACTTAAACATCCTTCGTTAAAAGACCATTCTTCGCCTTCTTCCTTCAAAATTTTTGCATTAATAAAGGTGCAGCTAAAATTCGCTAGAAAATCGCGCTCGCTTTCAGGCAAATCTTCATCTTCGCCAAAAGGTTTGGTATCTACAACAAATAAACGAACGGGTAAACCTATCTGCGGGGCTGCCAAACCTACGCCATAAGCATTATCCATAGTATCGTACATATTGTTAATAAGCTCTTTTAACTGCGGATAATCTTTAGAAATTTCTTCGCATTCTTTACGTAAAACCGGATCGCCGTAACCTACAATAGGTAAAATCATTGTTTCGTATTTTAAATATTGATGCAAATTTACAAAATATACTAAAGTTTACAGCTAATTAAGTAACTTTAATGTTTGTATAAGCCCACTTTTTATTTAATGATCTTTTTATAATGTTCGATAAATTATTCTTGAAATTTGGTGATAATCAGTTTTATAACGCAATTAAGATTACGTTTACTGCCATTGTTGCCTTTTTTATTTTTTACAGTTCTGCCGATTTTACCGCTGCTTTTACTGTTACTTTAGGCGCTTTGCTGTGCGCACCTATTGATATATCGAGCAATTTTAAGCATAAAATTATTGGTTTGCTGCTGGTTTCGTTTTTAATTCCCATTATTTCATTTTCGTTAACCTACACCTATCCGTACTTTTATATTTTTGCACCGCTGTTTTGCGTGCTTGTATTTTTATCGGCATTTATATCGCTTTTTGGACACAGAGCCAATTTGTTGTCGTTTACTTTGTTGTTAACGATCAGCTTATCGTTTATTCATCACGATGAACCCGAAATTTTACTTCAAAACTGTCTGTATTTATTATTAGGAGGATTGTTTTATACGTTGATATCGATCGTTTTTTATTTTATCAAACCAAACCGATACATAAATCTTGAAGTTGCAGAATGTATTGAAATTACCGGTGAATATTTAGAATTACGTTCGAAATTATGGGTTTTGAATGCCGATAGAGAAAAAATCAACAGACAGATGTTGGAAAAGCAGGTCCGAATTAACGAACTACACGAACACATTCGCGAATATCTGGTTTACAACAAAGCGCGTACTTTAAACTCTAACAACAACCGAAAACTATTGGTTTCGTTATCGTCATTGGTTGATATTTTAGAATTGGCGATGGCAAATACATTCAACCATAAAGAATTTATCGAGTTTTTTAAAGAAGATGATTCTATTTTAGCGGAATATAAAACGTTGGCAAATAGTTTTTCTATCACTTTAAAAAGTTTGGCTTTTCATATCAAAACAAATAAAAAGCACCATTCTACCGGAAGTTTGGCTAACGATTTTAAAAAGCTGAAACTGCGAATAAACGATTATGTTAAAAATCAGAATATTTCTATTTACGATGAAAATGCCGTAAACGTGAACAACCTTCTTTTTTATGCCGATAAGCAGATCGAAAAGATAAAAGGTTTGGAACGCGTGTATAAAGAACGTGTAAACGCCGATGAATTAAGAGGAAAGTATCGTGATTTGGAAAAGTTTTTCACACCTGAACACTACCGTTTAAAAACGTTTTTAGATCATTTAAACTTTAAATCGTCCACCTTTAGATATGCTTTGCGTATTACCTTAACTATGTTTGTGGGATTGATTGTCGGCAATATTTTTAATTTCGAAAATGCTTATTGGATTTTACTGACCATAGTTGTAATTATGCGTCCTGGTTACGGTTTAACAAAACAACGATCTACACACCGTGTTATTGGAACTATTATCGGAGGAATTTTAGGAATTTCGGCGCTGATTTTAATCGACAGTAATATTGCTTTGAGTATTCTGGCAATTATTTCGATGCTTTTGGGATATTGGTTTTCGGGTATCGATTATAAAGTAGGTGTAACTTTTGTAACCTTTTACGTGATTTTAATTTACGGATTGCTTACAGACAACGCAGAAACTCAATTGGTTTATCGAATTTTGGATACAGTTGTCGGAGCACTTTTAGCATTTTTAGCCACAAGATTCGTTTGGCCAACATGGGAGCTGAATTCTATGAACATTCATTTGGAAAATTCGTTGAAAGCCATAAAATTGTATATTATCGAAGTAAAGTATTACTATATAAAGAAAGGCGAACCCACTACATCTTACAAAATAGCTCGAAAAAATGCGTTTATTGAAGTAGGAAATTTAATGGCTAGTTTTCAGCGAATGATACAAGAACCTAAAGGCAAACAAGTAAACCGTGCCGAATTGTATGAGTTAACCGTTTTAAATCAAACCTTGGTTTCGTCGGCAGCAAGTATTGGAACGTATATTCAGTTTCACAAAACTACCGAAGCTTCAAAAGCGTTTAAACTGGTGATGGATTACATCAACAATAATTTAAGTCAGTCGTTACATAATTTGGATTTTGATGCTGAAATAACGTCTGATATCGAAGAAGATTTTAAAATCAGCATTACCGAATTAAAAGCCATTCGCAGACAAGAAGTAGAAAAGTTGGATATTGACGATGCATCTAAAATTCAGAAGCTAGAAGAATCTCAATTAATAATTGACCAATTAATATGGATGAGTAACTTATCAGAAAAAATTGAAAAAACTACTTTAAAGATGAAATAAAAAAATCTCGAAAGTTACTTTCGGGATTTTTTTATTGATTACTTAACAACCACTTTTTTAGTTTCTTTTCCTTGATTTGTTGTAACCTCAACAAAATACAATCCTTTTGCAAGCTGACTTACATCGATAATATTTTCAGTTGATGTTTTAACCACTTGACCTAAATTATTGTAAATAGTTGCTTCTTGTAACACCAAATTATTTTCTAAACTGATATTTAAAAAATCTGAAGTTGGATTTGGATAAATGTTGAAGTTTTGCGATACAAACTCACTAGATGCTAATAAATTAGAAATATCATAAATTCTTAGATAACCAGAATAAAATCCATTTAAAGATGTACTTCTATAAGCTCCAATAGCAACAGTTTTTCCATCAGAAGAAAGTGATACACTACATCCACTTTCTTCTCCAATAATTTTTCCATCAATATCAAAACCAACTTTTATCCAATTTCCTGAAATATTTTTATAAATACGAACATGTCCAGAATTAGCTCCATTTCCATCATTATGAGGAGCACCAATAGCTACAGTATTCCCATCAGATGAAAGTGATACACTAAGACCACTTTGATCTTCCGCCGCTTCTCCATCAATATCGTTTCCTACTTGCGACCAAATTCCTAATTTATTTTCATATATTCTCACATGCCCTGAAAGATTTCCACTTCCATTATTAAACAATGCTCCAATAGCTACTATATTTCCACCAGACGAAAGAGAAACACTCCAGCCACTTCGATCTTTTGTAGCTTCTCCTTTAATATCAGCACCTATTTTTGTCCAGACGCCTGATATATTTTCGTAGACTCTTATATGACCAGACGCTACGCCGTTTCCTTTATTGTGAGGAGAGCCAATTGCTATAATATTTCCATTAGATGAGAGAGAGAAATACTCCAGCCACTACTATCACCTCCTGCTTCTCCATTAATATCTGAGCCAATTTGTGTCCAAACACCTGATATATTTTTAAATATTTGCACATAACCAGTAGATATTATACCACTACCAGGAGCTCCAACAGCCAATGTACTTCCGTCAGAAGAAAGAGAAACACTTACTCCCATAGCATCATAATTTGCTTTCCCATTTATTTTGTTTCCCATTTGTTTCCAAACCCCTGAAATATTTTCATATACACGAACTTGTCCTGTAGTTATCATATTGCTATTATTACCGGTAGCTCCAATAGCTACAATATTTCCATCTGATGAAAGCGCAACACTCCGTCCACTAAAGCTTTGGCTAATATCTCCCTCAATTCTATTACCTACTTGAATCCAACTTCCCGAAATGTTTTTAAAAATTCTCACATGACCAGATTGAGCGATTCCGTTTTTTGAGCTATTTGGAGATCCAACAGCCACAATGCTTCCATCAGCAGAAAGAGAAACACAAGCACCGTTATGATCATCTCCTTCTACACCTTGAATATCCTGCCCAATCTGTACTTGGCTAAATCCTAAAAATGGAATTAGTAAAAAGAAAAGTATTTTTTTTCTCATAATCATGTATTTTTAATTAAAAACCACTTTTTTTGTTGCTTTGCCTTGATTAGTGGTAACCTCAACAAAATACAATCCTTTTGCAAGAATACTCACATCAATAACATTTTCAGTTGTTTTTTTAACCACTTGACCTAAATTGTTGTAAATAGTTGTTTTTTCTAAAACCAGATTATTTTCTAAATTGATATTTAAAACATCTGATGTTGGGTTTGGAAAGACTTTAAAATTATCTAAAACAAAATTGTTTATTGCTAAAATATTAGTTAAATCATATACACGAACTAAGCCCGTAAATCCGTAACCAGCAGAAGAGTAGTGAGGGGAACCTATAACTATTTTCGTTCCATCTGCACTTAGTGAAACGCTTTCTCCGGTATAATCACCTAATATTTTGCTATTTATATCAACTCCTTTTTTATACCAAAATCCACCAATATATTCATAAATCTGTACGCTTCCTGACATATTAGAATGACCTGGAGATCCTACTGCTAAAACAGAACCATTAGCAGACAAAGATAATGAGTTGCCATTACGCATACCCGCCTGTAAACCATTAATGCTATTACCAATCTTGTACCAAGAACCAGCTAAATATTTGTAAACTTTTACTTCTCCAGCATAGGTTCCATTACTACTATTATGCGGTGCACCAACAGCTAAGGTTTTACCATCGGATGATAAAGAAACTCCTGCACTTGTTTCAAATGGTAGACTACCAGTTATCTCATTACCTAGTTTAGTCCAATTGCTTGAAATATTCTCATAAACATGTACTTTAGCAATACCTGTACAATTAGGACAATTATTCAAAGCACCAACAGCAAGAATATTTCCATCATCAGAAAGTGAAATATCCCATCCAAAATATGAGGAATTATTGTCTGCATAACTGATATCAGAACCAATTTGTGTCCAATCACCATTTAAAAAACGATATACCAGCACTCTACCTTTCAACATATTATCTGTGTGATGAGGCGCTCCTATTGCAATAGTATTTCCTTCAGAAGATAAGGTTATAGAATATCCAAAATTTTCTTTTGAATTTATTCCATAAATTTTATTACCTAGCTGAATCCAATTACCAACACTATCATATTGGTAAACAGCAACATATCCAATTGAATTTTCTGTTTGATTTCCAACACTTGCTACCGCAATAATATTACCACTGTGAGTAATATCAACGTCACTACCTAAATGATCTGCAGCTCCATTTGCTTCAATCGAAGAACCAACTTGTACCCAATTACCATTTATGTTTTTAAAAACCCTTACTGCACCACTATCATTATTTACAGTTTTATAACCTGATGCTGATGTCACAATGGTTGTTCCATTACCCGACATAGCAACACGATTTCCCAAAAATTCCATTTGATGGACTGCATTAATATCCTGCCCTATTTGAACTTGGCTATATCCTACAAAAGTAACTAATAAAAAGAAAAGTAATTTTTCGTTCATGATATGTTGCTTTTAGTTAACAATTACTTTTTTAGTTGCTTTGCCTTGATTTGTTGTTACCTGAACAAAATACAATCCTCTTGCAAGACTACTTACATCAATAATATTTTCGTTAGATTTCTTAACAACTTGACCTAAATTGTTGTAAATAGTTACTTCTTGCAACACCAAATTATTTTCTAAACTGATAATTAATACATCTGATGTTGGATTTGGGTAAATGTTAAAGTTTTGTAATACAAATTCATTGTTAGAAACAGTTGCCTTTGAGTAATCCCATATTTGAACATAACCTTCTTTTGCTTGAGGGTAGAAAGAAAGATAAGGGGCTCCAACAGCAACAATAGTTCCGTCTCCCGTAATTGATACTGAATTGGAATAGTTACCTAATATTGCATCTGGCTCCTTCTCTTGAATATCGTTACCAATTTTTGCCCATACTCCAGATAAATTTTTATAAACTCTTAAAACTGCTGGCAAAGATGTATGATTGGGGTCGCTGGCAAATGCTAAAGTGTTTCCGTCTGCAGATAAGGAAACACCTCCGGGATTTCTTTCTCCAAGTATAGTATTGCCAACCTGCTGCCAAACATTAGAGATATTTTTATAAACCTTTATATTACCAATAATTTCTGGAATATTGTTTTTCAACTTATGTGATGATATTGCAAGGACACTTCCATCAGACGAAAGATCAATGCTTGATCCAAAACGTTCAATAAAGAGTTCCCCATTAAGATCTTGACCTATTTTTGTCCACGTTCCTGAAATATTTTTATAGACAAATACAGAGCCAACACTTTCAACACCATTTATGTAATTTCCATATGCACTAATGGCTACTACACTTCCATCTGCTGAAAGAGACATAGCTAGTCCAAAACCACTTAACCACCCGTACTGGCTACCATCAATATCTTGCCCAATCTGTGTCCAAACTCCGGCTAAATCTTTGTATAACCGAACACGATTTCCAATTGTTCCTTCGGAAAATGCAACAGCTAAAACAGTTCCATCTGATGAAAGAACAGCTGTATTTTGCATTACTTCGTTAATATTTTTTTCTGTGATATCCTGTCCAACTTGAGTCCATATCCCAGAAACGTTTTGATAAACCTGAGTTGCACCAGAACCTGGCGTGTTGAGAACAGCTCTTGAAATTGCAAGTCTTGTACCATCTCCTGAAAGCGAAATAGACCGTTTAAAAATTTCGTTAAAATTATTAGCTGTTAGTGTTTGTCCTACCTGTGTCCATGTATTTGAATTATTCTGAAAAACTTTTACATAACTATCTACTAAATCAGGAAATGAATTAATTGCAATAATTTTTCCATCAGCAGAAATAGAAACCCTATCACCAAAATGATCCCTAAGGTTATCGCCTACAATATCCTGCCCTATTTGTACTTGGCTAAATCCTAAAAAAGGAATTAATAAAAAGAAAAGTAATTTTTTGTTCATAATATGTATTTTTTAATTAATAATCACTTTTTTGGTTGCTTTACCTTGATTTGTTGTAACCTCAACAAAATACAGTCCTTTAGCAAGATGACTGACATCAATAATATTTTCAGTTGCTGTTTTAACCACCTGACCTAAATTGTTATAAATAGTTACTTCTTGCAACACCAAATTATTTTCTAAACTGATATTTAAAACATCTGATGTTGGGTTTGGATAAATATTGAAATTTTGTGATACGAATTCATTGTTTGATAAAATTCCAGAAAGATCATACACACGTACATGACCTGAATTCAAACCATTTCCGTCATTGTAAGGAGCTCCAATAGCTAACTTCTTTCCATTAGAAGAAAGTGAAATGTAATGTGCCGCATCACCATCTGCTTCTTGCAAAATATCATTTCCCTTCTGCACCCATACATTACCAATATTTTCATATATTTTTACAATTGAGAAAAAAGTACCTTTTTGATTATTACGTGCACTACTAACTACTAAAACTTTACTATTTGCTGATAAAGAAACATTATAGCCACATAAATCATGATTTGCTACACCTTCTATATCTTGACCTATTTGAATCCAATTATTAGAAATATTCTGAAAAACTTTCACTTTCCCTTTATTGATCATTCCATTTGAAGAAAAATTCATAGCACCTATTGCAATTGTAGCTCCATCTGCTGAAAGTGAAACACTTCTTCCACTTTGATCTTGTAATACCCCCTCAATATCTTGACCTATCTGTGTCCAAGCCCCAGAACTATTTCTAAATATTCGTACATAACTGATTTGATTAGTATTTGCTATTCCATGATTAACGGGAGCTCCCATTGCTAAAACATTACCATCAGCAGAAATAGATACATCAAATCCGTTCCAATCTGCGTTGTTATAACCGAAAATTTCTTGACCTATTTGAGTCCATGTCCCCGAAACGTTCTTAAACACCCGAACAGACCCATGACCATTACCTGAAAAACCAGTTGTGTTACTATTGCCTATTGCTAAAATACTACCATCAGATGAAAGTTTGGGTACATTTCCCATCCTGGCTCCTGTAATATCTTGACCTATTTTTGTCCAATTTCCAGTTATATACTTATAAACTTGTACATAAGAAGTAGTAGCAATATTTCCAGCTGCTGATGCACTAATAGCCAGAATAGTTCCGTCAGCTGAAAGAGACACATTAGCACCGTACCCATCACCAGTTGCTTTACCTGTAAGATCTTGACCAAGCTTTGTCCAAACGCCAGAAATGTTTTGATAAATACGAACTAAACCTTTATTATTATCACCTGATAGAGAACCTGTAGCTATTATACTACCATCAGCAGATATAGAAGTAGAAGATCCAGAATAAACTCCCGCAGCCTCACCATCAATATCCTGGCCTATTTGAACCTGACTATACCCGAAAAAAGGAATTAGTAAAAAGAAAAGTAATTTTTTGTTCATAATATGTATTTTTTAGTTAAAAAGTAAATATAATAAAAAAACAGCTCCGTTTTATGGAACTGTTTTTAAATAATATTATAAAATGTAATTAAGAATACATTTTTGTACGTAATTCTTTAATTTTTGGATCATCTAAATATTCGTCGAATGTCATGTAACGATCAATAACTCCGTTTGGTGTTAATTCCAAAATACGGTTACCAACAGTTTGTGCAAACTCGTGATCGTGTGTTGTAAACAATACCGAACCTTTAAAGTTTTTCAATGAATTGTTAAATGCCGTAATCGATTCCAAATCTAAGTGGTTTGTAGGTTCGTCTAACATCAAAACATTCGCTCTAATCATCATCATACGTGAAAGCATGCAACGCACTTTTTCTCCACCTGATAATACTGAACCTTTTTTCAACGCTTCTTCACCAGAAAAAATCATTTTACCCAAGAATCCACGGATAAAAACTTCATCACGCTCTTCTTCTGTCTTCGCCCATTGACGTAACCAGTCAACCAAAGTTAAATCTTCGGTAAAGAAACTGTGGTTATCTGCCGGTAAGTAAGATTGTATGGTTGTAATTCCCCAATCAAACGTGCCTGAATCTGCTTTTAAATTATTGTTTAAAATTTCGTAGAAAGCGGTTGTTGCACGCGAATCTTTAGAGAAAACAACAATTTTATCGCCTTTTGCCATGTTAAAATCAACATCTTTAAATAAAACGTCTCCTTCTGCAGTTGCGGTTAATCCTTTAATATTTAAAATTTGATCTCCTGCTTCGCGTTCCTGATCAAAAATAATAGCAGGATATCGACGAGATGATGGTTTAATATCGTTTACATTTAACTTCTCGATCATTTTTTTACGTGAAGTTGCCTGTTTAGATTTTGCTACGTTAGCAGAAAATCGACGGATAAACTCTTCTAATTCGGCTTTTTTCTCTTCGGCTTTCTTGTTTTGTTGTGCACGTTGTTTTGCAGCTAACTGCGATGATTCGTACCAAAACGTATAGTTACCAGAAAAATGATTGATCTTTCCGAAATCGATATCAGAAATATGTGTACAAACCGCATCTAAAAAGTGACGGTCATGCGATACTACCAAAACAGTATTTTCATAGTTTGCCAAGAAATTCTCTAACCAACCAATTGTTTCAAAATCAAGGTCGTTGGTAGGCTCATCCATTACCAAAACATCAGGATTTCCAAATAAAGCTTGTGCTAATAACACACGAACTTTTAATTTTGGTTCCACTTCGCCCATTAATGTGTAATGCAAATCTTCTGAAATTCCTAAATTCGATAACATAGAAGCGGCATCAGAATCGGCATTCCATCCGTTCATTTCATCAAACTGCAACTGTAATTCTCCAATTCTATCTGCATTTTCGTCAGAATAATCGGCATATAACTCGTCCATTTCCTTTTTAACAGCAAACAGCACTTTATTTCCCATTAAAACAGTTTCTAAAACGGTGTGCTCGTCAAACATATTGTGGTTCTGGTTTAAAACCGACATACGTTTGCCCGGTTCTAAAATTACGTGACCAGAAGTTGGATCGATATCGCCTGCAATAATCTTTAAAAACGTAGATTTTCCGGCACCGTTTGCACCAATGATTCCGTAGCAGTTACCTTGGGTAAACGTTGCGTTTACCTCATCAAACAATATACGTTTTCCAAATTGAACAGATAAATTTGAAACTGTTAACATATTTATATTTTTTTATAAGTTGCAAATTTACGAAAATATATCCAATTAAAGGATCGAATTAAAATTAGTTGGATCAAGCTGTGTGAGTATTTTACTCAACTTTTCATAATTTTTAACTATAAATTCGTTTTTTCTTAAAATTATATTAAATTTAACTTAATTTGAAATTACAAAATGGTGTTGCCTTAATTTTGATGTTATGAAAACAATAAACATAATAGGTTCTGGTAATGTGGTTCATCATTTGGTGCGGGCTTTAGCCGAATTATCAAATTATAAGATTCAAAATGTTGCGGTTCGTTCTTTAGATAAGGTTGCAGATTTTTTTCCGAAGGATTTAATTGTAACTGCTGTTGAAGATTTAAAACCGGCAGATATCACTTTGATTTCGGTTACTGACAGTGCAATTGCAGAGGTTTCAGAAAGAATTCCATACAAAGATTCGTTAGTGGTTCATACATCCGGAACAACCGCTTTAGAAGTTTTGAATGAGAAAAACCGAAAAGGTGTTTTTTATCCGTTACAGACATTTTCTAAAAACAAACAAATTAATTTTAAGGAAGTTCCATTGTGTTTGGAAGCAGAAAATACGGACGATTTAATCGAATTGAAAATATTGGCAAAAGAAATATCAGACAATGTATTCGAAATATCGTCTGAACAACGAAAAAGTCTGCATGTAGCAGCCGTTTTTGTCAGTAATTTTACCAATCATCTGTATTCAATAGGAAATGAAATTTGTAAGGAAAACAATATTCCGTTCGATATTTTAAAACCGCTGATTAAGGAAACCGCAGATAAAATCAATTACCTAAATCCGAAAGATGCACAAACGGGTCCAGCGGTAAGGTTCGATCAAAAAACAATAAAAGCACATCAGGATTTTTTAAAAAATCAAAACTATAAATCAATCTATAATTTAATTACACAAAGCATACAAGAAAATGTCTAAAAGTTACAAAGAATACCTGAACAACATTAACACGTTTATTTTTGATGTTGACGGCGTATTAACAAACGGAACAATACAAGTTACACAAGCAGGAGAATTATTAAGAACCATGAACATTCGCGACGGTTACGCAATGAAAGCAGCAATAGAAAAAGGATACAATGTGTGTGTTATTTCGGGCGGATCAAGCGAAGGTGTTAGAGTACGATTAAGAAATTTAGGCATTTACGACATACATTTAGGGGTTATTGATAAGGTAGAAATTTATCAGGAATACATTGATGTTAACAATATTAAACCCGAAAATGTTTTATACATGGGCGACGATTTGCCCGATTACTGGGTAATGCAAAAGGTAGGTTTGCCTGCTTGTCCGCAAGATGCTGCGCCCGAAATTAAAAAGTTGAGCAAATACATTTCGCACATTAAAGGCGGTGAAGGTGCCGTGCGCGATGTAATTGAGCAGGTTATGAAGGTTCAAGGAAATTGGCTTGAGCACTTCGAAGCAAAATTCGATTAACAGTTAAATACATAATCTTATGAATGTTCTAAAGAAAGATCAAGCACAAATGATGTTACAAGTTATTGTAGCCGTTTTACTTTTTAGATTTGTTTTATTTGAATCTTTGATTGATGATTTAGGACTTTCTTTGGTTCATTATTTTGCCTTTTTAATTGCCATTGGCTTTATTTTATATGGAGGCGTTTTACTGTACAAAATTGTTTTACAGGAAGAATTTCCCGATAAAAGTATCGAAAAAAGTGTTGAAAAAGCTTATTACAAATACTTGGGGTTCAATGCCGTTGGTATTGGTATTTCGTTTTTTGCTGCAAGCGATATAGACCGTACCTATTATTTTGGATTTTTTCTAGGTTTGGCAGCTATTCTCTATTTGTATATTACCCAATGGCGTAAGATTTTAGTATTCGATAATATTGTTTATTCACTAATAATCTCGTTTCCGTTTTTTATATTGATTATTATGGATTTAATGCCGTCGTTACAAACAAACGAAGCTTTAGATCCTATGAAAGATCAGCTTTTAAACATCTCATTGCAAATTTGTATGTTGTTGTGGCTGCTATATTTCATAAAAACGATTTTGATCGATCTAAAATTTATGGAATTGGATATTAAGCACAAACGCAAATCGCTTGCAACCATTCACGGCAGAGAAATTGGTGCAAAACGAACAACCGTTTTATCACTTATTCCTTTAGTACTGATTATTTTATTTTGTGTAATACATTTAAACCTGACTATTTTAATAGGATACATTGGCACATTGGTGGTACTTCCCTATTTATTTTACCTTGCAAAACTGTGGAATGCCAAAACTACCGAAGATTTTAACCGCATAAACAATATTTTAAACATAATCATTTGGTTAACTATATTTTCTATTGTAGTTTTATTTTTCAATTTAAAATGAAATGATCTTACAAGAAAAATATAACGATTATCAAATAATATTAGCATCAAATTCTCCCAGAAGAAAACAATTTTTAACAGATTTAGGTTTAAATTTTACCATTAAACCTGCTAACGTAAACGAAGAATATCCTTCCCACTTAAAGGGCAAGGATATTGCTTTATATATAGCACAGCAAAAAGCATCGGTTTTTAATAATTTAGATAAAAACGAGCTTATTATTACCTGTGATACCATTGTTTGGATTGATGATGTAGCTTTAGGAAAACCCGAAAACAGTGAAGATGCTAAACAAATGTTACAGCAATTATCGGGTAAAACGCATGAAGTTATTAGTGCGGTTTGTATCAAATCTAATGAAAAAGAACATTTGTTTTACGATGTAACCGAAGTAACATTCAACATCTTAAACAATTCAGATATTGACTATTATGTGGATACTTTTAAACCTTTTGATAAAGCAGGATCGTACGGTATTCAGGAATGGATTGGTTTAATCGGAATTGAAAAAATCAACGGATCATACACAAATGTAGTGGGAATGCCCATGGAAAAACTGTATAACGAATTAATGAAATGGTAATGTTTAAAGATTTTCATTTACACGATTATTACGGAAAAATAATAGCAACCCTGATTTTAATCATCGTTATTTATTTTTTAAGGCTGATTATTCGAAAAGTAGTTTTAAAATTCTCTGAATATTCTTCAAAATCAGACAATCGAAGCAAACTAATCATTAAGTATTTTAATTCGATGCTTAATATTCTGTTCGTGATTTTTATCATTTTACTATGGGGAGTTGATACAACACAGCTTTTTGGTTTTGTGGGTGCAGCAATCACTTTTATTGGTGTCGCATTTTTTGCACAATGGTCGGTTTTAAGCAACTTTACCGCAGGTGTCATCATGTTTTTTGCATTTCCGTTTAAAATTGGCGACCGTATAAGAATTCAGGATAAAGATTTCCCTATTGAAGCGGAAATTGATGATATTAAAGCATTTCATACCATTTTAATTACAGCTGAAGGCGAACGAATTTCGTATCCAAATAATCTGTTTTTACAAAAAGCTGTCGTTGTTTTGTAGGTTATTTTAACAACATAGAGACATAGAAATTATTAAAGATGATTACAAAAAGATATTTAGATGAATTAACCTACGAAATTATTGGTTGTGCAATTGAAGTTCATAAAATAATGGGGCGCGGACTTTTAGAAACTGTTTATCATCAATGTTTAAAAGAAGAATTGCTACAAAGAAATATCAACTTTATTTCAGAGATGAAACTTCCCGTACTTTATAAAGGCAAATCACTTGATATTGATTTTAGATGCGATTTATTTATTGAAAATAGTATCGTTGTTGAGTTGAAATCTGTCAAAGAAATAATTTCAATTTATGATGCTCAAATTTTAACCTATATGAAACTATTGCAATGTCCAAAGGGCATTCTTATAAATTTTAATTGTTCAAATATTTTTCAGCAAGGGCAAAAAACTTTTGTGAATGAATATTTTAGCGCATTGCCTCAATCATAAACTATGTTTCTATGTGGTAAAACCAATCACTAGTTACTAGAAATATCAAAAAAAATGAAAAACAACATTATATATATTTTTTGTGCGTTATTTATGCAAAACATCATTGCACAAAAACCACAAACTCCTACTTCGTCTGAAATTTATTTCAAGATCGAAAAGCTAAACGTTTTGGCAAGTGCTATGTATATTGCTGCACATCCCGATGACGAAAACACGCGCTTAATTACCTATTTAACTCATCACGACAAAGCCTACACCAATTATTTATCGTTAACGCGTGGTAATGGCGGACAAAATTTAATCAGTAATGAATTGGGAACCGATTTAGGTATCATTAGAAGCAACGAATTATGGAATGCAAGAAATATCGATGGCGGAAAACAGTTTTTTTCTACTGCCGATGATTTTGGATTTTCGAAACATCCAAAAGAAGCTTTTGAAAAATGGGATAAAGATTTGTTGTTGAAACAGATGGTTTACATGATTCGCAAAGAACAACCCGATGTTATTGTAAATCGTTTTGATCATAGAACCGAAGGAACAACGCACGGACATCATACCGCATCGGCGCAATTGTCTAAATTGGCTTTTAATTTAGCAAACGATAAAAATTATAAAGATCTATCACAAGAAAATACTGAAATCTGGCAACCAAAAAGATTGTTTTTTAATGTTTCATGGTTCTTTTTTGGCAGCAAACAAGCCTTTGATAAAGCCGATAAATCAAAATACATTCCTTTGAATATTGGAGTTTTTTACAATCAATTGGGAAAAAATAATCAGGAAATTGCATCATTAAGTCGTAGCCAGCATCAATCGCAAGGTTTTGGCGATATGTCATCTCGTGGCGAAGAAATTGATTATGTTGAACTGGTTGATGGCGATGCGTTGAAATCGAGTAATTTATTTGAAGGAATTGACACAAGCTGGAATCGTATAAAAGGTGGCAACAGCATTCAGCCTTTGGTTACACAATTGATAAAAGAATACGATTTTAAAGATCCTTCAAAATCTATCAATTTACTGACAAAAATTTATACTGAAATTGATAAATTACCCGAAACTATCTGGAAAACCCGCAAACAAAATGAAGTTAAAGAACTGATTAAAAACTGCGCAGGTTTGTTTCTAGATATCACTACAAATGAACCTTACACTACTCCAAACGAAAACGTTGATGTAAAAGTTGAAGTTGCCAACAGATCAAACCAAAACATTATTATAAAAGATGTTACTATTAACACCCAAAAAACAATTGTAGGTAAATCTTTAGCAGATCAGGAAGTTTATTACGATTATTTTCAAACCAAATTCACCAATCAAGATTATACGAATTTTAAATTCATCGACAGTTTTAATGACTTTAAAAATCAGTTTAATTCAACCAAGAAAAATGAAATTGGTTTAGAAATTAACGGCGTTTATTTATCGTACACCTTACCCATTCAATATCATTACAAAGATGTGGTAAAAGGCGAAATTTATAAGCCGTTTCATGTTGTTCCTGCAGTTTCTATTCAGTTTAAGCAATCTGTTTATATCAGTAATCCTAAGAAAAATAAAAATATATCTATCTTTTTAAGTAATTATTCTAATGAAGATATTAACTCTAAATTAGTTCTTAAAATGAAATCTAAAAAATCTAAAAGATTGACTTTTAAGAAAACGCTCGACTTTAATGTGAATAAAAATGAAAAAAATAAAGAAATTGTTATTACCAATGATGTTATTGAAGGTGAATATACTATAGATTTATTTGAAAATGAAACGGTTATAAATTCAAGCGAAACAAAATGGGTTGATTACAATCATATTCCATTAAATTATTATTTAAAAGATTCTGAAACAAAAGTGGTGTCTTTCAATAAAAGTGTTTTAAAGAAATCGAAAATAGGTTATATTGTTGGTGCAGGCGATGAAATTCCACAAGTTCTAAAAGATGTTGGCTACAACGTAGATTTTATTAATTTAGAAACTGTTAAAGCAGAAGAATTGTCAAAATACGAAACAATTATTGTTGGTATTCGCGCCTTCAATACCGAAAGTTCGTTAAAAACTAAAAACAAATTGTTGTTTGATTATGTAAAAAATGGCGGAACGGTAATAACGCAATATCAAACCAACGGTAATTTACAGACCGATGAAATTGCTCCGTACAAATTAACGATTGGCAGAACACGAGTTACCGATGAAAACGCGGTTGTAAAATTCATTAATCCTAACGAAACGGTTTTAAACAAACCTTTTAAAATTACACAGGAAAATTTTAAAAACTGGGTTCAGGAACAAGGTCTGTATTATGCCGATGATTTTGCTGGCGAATTTCAGCCTGTTTTTACATCGCACGATTTCGACGAAAAAGAAACAAACGGCGCACTGCTTATTGCAAAACACGGAAAAGGACATTATATTTATACGGGTTTAAGCTTTTTTAGACAGTTACCCGCAGGAAACACCGGCGCTTTAGAATTATTTATTAACCTAATTGAATTAAAAAATGAGTGATTTTAAATGGATTAAATGGCGAAGAAGCTACAGCATTGTGCTTTTAATTAATGTTTTTTACATTATTCTTTTTTATTTTATAATGCATTTTAGCAATTAATATGGAATTATTAGACTGGATTATACTTTTAAGCACCTTGTTGTTTATTGTTTTATACGGAACCTTTAAAACCCGCGGAAGCAAAAACATTCAGGAATATATTTTGGCAAACCAAAGTACCAATTGGTTTACGGTAGGTTTGTCGGTTATGGCAACGCAAGCTAGTGCAATTACGTTTTTATCGACACCTGGTCAGGCGTATCACGACGGAATGGGTTTTGTGCAGTTCTATTTCGGTTTACCATTGGCAATGGTAGTAATCTGCATGGTTTTTATTCCGGTTTTCCATCGACTGAAAGTTTACACGGCTTACGAATTTTTAGAAGAACGTTTCGATTTAAAAACTCGGACTTTGGCTTCGGTTATTTTCCTAATTCAGCGAAGCATCGGTACCGGAATTACCATTTATGCGCCGGCAATTATTTTATCGTCGATCTTAAATTGGGATTTAACGTTTATCATTGTATCAATTGGTATCGTAATTATTTTTTACACGTATTTTGGTGGAACAAAAGCATTAAACATCACACAAAAACAGCAGGCATTTGTGATAATGGCTGGAATGTTTTTAACGTTCTTTATTATTTTGTTCCGATTGCCCGAAGAAGTAAATTTTGTAAACGTTTTTAATGTGGCAAAGATCGAAGGAAAGTTAGAACTGCTTAATTTCTCTACCGATTTTACTGAAACATATACATTGTGGAACGGTTTAACAGCAGGTTTCTTTTTAATGCTTGCTTATTTTGGAACCGATCAGTCGCAAGTTGGTCGATATCTTTCCGGAAAAAGTATCAAAGAAACACAGATGGGCTTGTTAATGAACGGAATCTTAAAAGTGCCAATGCAGTTTTTTATTCTGTTAGTTGGTGTTATGGTTTTTATCTTTTTCCATTTTTATCAGGCGCCATTGCATTTTAATCCGGTAAATACATCAAAGGTTTTAAATTCTGAATATCAAGCCGAATACCGCAATTTAGAAATTGAACTGAAAGATTTATTGAACGAAAAGAAAGAAGTTACACAGATTTATACCGGACAGTTAAACCAAGGCTTCGAGAATGAAATGTTAGAAGAAAAACTGGTTACTTTAAACGAGAACGAAGTTCAGTTGCGACAAAATGCCCGCGATATCATCACAAAAGTTGATAGTAAAGCCGAAACTAACGATAAAGATTATGTATTTATCTATTTTATATTGAACTACCTTCCACACGGAATTATCGGATTTTTACTGGCAATGATTTTTTCAGCAGCTATGTCAAGTTCAGCGTCGGGATTATATGCAGTAGCATCAAGTTCGGCTATCGATATTTACAAAACCTACAAACCTAATTTATCTGAAACACATTATTTAAAAGTAACTAAATATCTGGTTATTTTTTGGGGAATCATATGTATTTTGGCAGCATGTGTAATTACCTTGTTTGAAAATTTAATTCAGCTGGTAAACATCATCGGATCTATTTTCTACGGAACCGTTTTAGGTATTTTCCTGATAGCCTTCTTTTTTAAATATATTAAAGCAAAAGCTACTTTTTGGGGTGCACTATTAGCACAACTTTTGGTTATCTATATCTATTATTTAGATGTAATAAGTTATCTGTGGTTAAACCCAATCGGCGTATTTGCCGTAATAATTATAGGCTTTATTTTACAGGTAGTATTCAGCAAAAAAAATCGAACTTAATTAAGTTCGATTTTTTTATGATATCACTATATATTTTTTTATTTCTCAAACTCTTTCAATGTTTCTGTGATAATTCTAACACAATCTAACAATTGTTCTTCGGTCATGACCAATGGTGGTGCAAAACGAATAATGTTTCCGTGTGTTGGTTTTGCAAGTAATCCGTTATCGCGTAAACGCAAACAGATATTCCAAGCAGTATCGCTATCTTCGGTATCGTTAATTAAAATAGCATTTAACAATCCTTTTCCGCGTACCATTGAACAAATGTTTGATGTTAGAATGAAGTCATTTAAACGCTCTCTGAAGATCGCTCCTAACCTTTCAGCATTTTCAGCCAATTTTTCATCAAGAACAATATCTAAAGCTGCCATTGCAACTGCGGCTGCCAAAGGATTTCCTCCAAAAGTAGATCCGTGTTGTCCAGGTTTAATCACATTCATAATTTCATCATCTGCCAAAACAGCCGAAACCGGATACATTCCGCCAGATAATGCTTTTCCTAAAATTAAAACATCTGGCTTGATATTTTCATGATCAACCGCCAACATTCTACCTGTACGTGCAATTCCTGTTTGAACTTCATCTGCAATAAACAACACATTATTCTGCTTACACAATTCAAATGCTGCCGATAAATATCCGCTGTCCGGAACATAAACTCCAGCTTCACCTTGAATAGGTTCTACTAAAAATCCTGCAACGTTTTTGTTTGCTAAAACATCTTTTAAAGCATCGATATTATTATAAGGAATACGCACAAAACCTTCGGTATAAGGACCGTAGTTTTTACGAGCTTCCTGATCGTTTGAAAAAGAAATAATGGTAGTTGTACGTCCGTGGAAATTGTTTTCACAAACAACAATTACCGCTTCTTCTTCCTTAATCTTTTTAACTTCGTAAGCCCATTTTCTTGTCAGTTTAATAGCCGTTTCTACAGCTTCTGCACCAGAATTCATCGGCAAAACTTTATCAAAACCAAACAACTTGGTTATTTTTTCTTCGTAAACGCCTAATTTATCGTTATAAAATGCACGTGAAGTAAGTGTAAGTTGCCGTGCCTGATTTGTTAAAGCTTCAACCAATTTCGGATGACAATGTCCTTGGTTTACTGCCGAATATGCCGACAAAAAATCATAGTATTTTTTACCTTCAACATCCCAAACATAAACGCCTTCACCTTTTGTAAGTACTACCGGAAGCGGGTGGTAATTATGCGCTCCGTATTTTTCTTCTAATGCAATTGCATCGTTACTTGTTAATAAACTACTCATTATTATTAGTTTATAAATTTTAAAATAAGCCATTCCTTCTTAACGGAGAGAAATCATCCAAAGGTGCAAGGTACTAAAAATAGAATCTTTCTAAAAACTTTAGCTATTAATTTTATAAACAATCTAAATAACGGTTGGGGCAGAAATTTCTGCAAACATTATATTATTTTTGCATCATGGCAAGAAAAAAAACCGATAAAATCGTATTCGAAAACGTAGAAGTCCTTGATGCAGGCGCAAAAGGCGTTTCGGTAGCAAAGGCTCCCGATGGTAAAATAATTTTAATTCCGAATGTTGTTCCGGGTGATGTGGTAGATGTACAAACCTTTAAAAAGCGTAAGGCTTATTTTGAAGGTAAAGCAGTTGCTTTTCACAAATTATCTGCACAACGTGTTGAACCTGTTTGTCAACATTTTGGAGCTTGTGGTGGCTGTAAATGGCAGAACATGGGCTACGAATTTCAGTTGGGATACAAACACCAGGAAGTTGAAAACAATTTAAAGAGAATTGGTAAGATTGAATTACCGCAGTTTGAACCTATTTTAGGATCGAAAGAACAATTTTTCTACCGCAATAAAATGGAATTTTCTTTTTCTAACGCGCGTTGGTTAACAGATGATGAAATTAAATCGGGCGAAGAATTAGGTAAGGAAAATGCCCTTGGTTTTCATATTCCAAAAATGTGGGATAAAATTTTAGATATTAAAAAATGTTATCTTCAGCAAGATCCTTCAAACGCACTTCGTAATGAAATTCGTGATTTTGCGAATGAAAACGGTCTTGAATTTTTCAATCCGCGCGAAAATACCGGATTATTGCGTACGTTGATGATCAGAACGGCATCGACAGGAGAAATAATGGTTTTGATTCAGTTTTTTAAAGAAGATAAAAAGAAACGTGAATTGTTGCTTGATTTCTTAAAAGATCGTTTCCCAGAAATTACATCGCTTCAATATGTGATCAACAGTAAATTGAACGATACTATATACGATCAAAACGTAATTTGCTACCATGGTCGCGATTATATTTTGGAAGAAATGGAAGGATTGAAATTCAGCATTAATGCAAAATCATTCTATCAAACCAATTCAGATCAAGCATACGAATTATACAGCATTACCAGAGATTTTGCAGGTTTAACAGGCAATGAACTGGTGTATGATTTATATACGGGTACCGGAACCATTGCACAGTTTGTATCGAAAAACGCAAAAAAAGTAATTGGTGTTGAAGCTGTTCCTGAAGCAATTGCCGATGCAAAAGTGAATGCAGAACGCAACAATATTACCAATTGCGAATTTTTTGTGGGCGACATGAAAAATGTTTTCAATGATGAATTTATCGAACAACATGGTCAGCCTGATGTGATTATTACCGATCCGCCTCGCGATGGAATGCACAAGGATGTGGTAGCACAAATTTTAAAAATTGCTCCGGAACGTGTAGTTTATGTAAGTTGTAATTCGGCAACCCAAGCTCGCGATTTAGCTTTAATGGACGAAATGTATAAAGTTGTCCGTGTAAGACCGGTTGATATGTTTCCGCAAACGCATCACGTTGAAAATGTGGTTTTGTTAGAAAAAAAATAAAATATACAAGAGTGGATTAACAGCTGCTCTTTTTTTACAAAATGATTTTGTATTTTTACAGTCTATTAAAAAATGTATGAGAAAAATTTGGTTTGTAGGCTTGCTTGCATTAGGTTTATCGGCATGTGAAAAAGACGATATTTG
>JAVXSC010000012.1:5006-29793 GCA_036643355.1 Myroides sp. | reverse complement strand
TTTTTCCGATTTCTTTTTGATCGAAAGTAAATGATTTACCTTCTAAATTGGTTCCAAAATCACCTTCGGGAACTTTAGGTTTTTCAATCAGTTCGATAATTTCTGCTTTCAGTGTAAAAATATCCTGCTTCAGCAGATTACTCGGTGCGTCTTTATAAACATCGGTTCCCTGATACAATGTTTCCCCTACCCTGAAATGATTTACGCCTGCAGGAAGTTTGTTTTGAAATATCAATGGAATTGTCACGGAAGATCCACCCGAAACACACGGTATTTTTTTGTTAAACTTCGCCTCGATCAACTGTTTGTACAATGAAAGCTGAATTAACTTATCGGTATTTGGCAACACACCGTACAAGCATGAAAGGTTGGTACCAATGCCCGTTACTTCGATATTTTTCAGCTGAAAAACCTGATCGTAAAACGATATAATATCGTCACGCATTACACCTTCCCGCAATTCACCCAATTCAATCATAATAATAATTTTATGGATTTTGTTTTGCTTTTGGGCTTCGGCAGACAACAGTTTAATGGTTTCAATATCGGTATTCATGCTGATATCGGCATATTTTACCACCGAAGCAACCGACCGTTTTGGCGTAGGTTTTATGTAAATTGTTTCAACTTTAGGGTTGATTTTCTTGATAGCTTTTAAATTGCTAACGCGTGAATCGCATACCTGATCGGGCATTAAATTTAAAACTTCTTTCAAAAAAAGTTCGTTTCCGCAGAGTATTTTGGTCACTACAGACCATTGTATTTCTTTTAGTTTAAAGAAATAATCTAAACGTTCAAAATTGTATTGTAAACGTTCTTTGTGTAAAGTAATTATCGCCATAACAATTACTTGTTTAAGCGCATTTCTAAATACTTGTTGGTAAAACCAAGCTTTTCGTAAAGTTTTATGGCAGGATTGTCTGGTTCTACGTGTAGGGCAATATTTCCTTGGGCGTTGTCAATTGCGTGTTGCATTAATGCTTTACCAATACCTTTTCCGCGTTGGTTGGCATCGGTTGCAATATAAACCAGAATATTCTCGGGAATGTAGTCTTTCATGCCGGTTTCGTTAACAATTACAGCACCTGCAATGTTGTTTTCTAATGATGCAGTTACGATGAAACCACCGAACGACGGAGTTTCGTTCAACGCATAGTTCATACACTTTTCGATATCCTGTTTTGGATCGCCGTATTGCTCTAAATTTTTAAATAGAAAGTTTAAAATTGTTTCTTTTTCATTTTGATCAGGTTTGTTTTCTTGACTGTACGTCTTGATTTCTAACATATTCATTTTTTTAATTTCTACTATTACAAAGTTACTCATTTTAAATTAAACCCTTTTTTAGACCGATCTTCCACACTTTTATCGTGTATCTTTGCACCTTAAAATTGTATTGATGGATTTTACCCACCAACTGCTTAATTGGTATAAAAAACACAAGCGGAGTTTACCGTGGCGATCAACCACAAACCCTTACTACATATGGCTTTCTGAAATTATTCTGCAACAAACACGCATTGAACAAGGCTTGCCATATTATGAGGCGTTTACAACTAAATTCCCGACATTAAAAGATCTGGCAACGGCAGATGAAGATGCTGTTTTAAAACTTTGGCAGGGCTTGGGTTATTATTCGCGTGCACGAAATTTACATTTTACGGCTCAATACATTTACAACGAATTGAATGGTGTTTTTCCGAAATCGTATGCTGAAATTATCAAACTAAAAGGCATCGGACCATACACGGCAGCTGCAATAGCATCATTTGCTTATAAAGAACCGGTTGCTGTTGTTGACGGAAATGTTTTTAGAGTTCTGTCTCGATTTTTTGGGATTTATGATGATATCGCTATAACAAAAACCCGAGCTGTTTTTCAAAATCTGGCAAATGAACTGATCTCAACAAAACACCCCGATTTGTTCAACCATGCCATTATGGATTTTGGCGCAACCGTTTGTTTACCAGCAAACCCAAAATGTAGCAGTTGTATTTTTAACGAAAACTGTTTTGCTTTCTTGAAAAACGAAGTGGCGCAGTTACCCGTAAAAAACAAAAAAATCAGCGTTAAAAACCGTTATTTGAATTATCTTATTTTAAGAAACAACAATGAAATTGTAATTCAGCAACGAACAGAAAAAGACATTTGGCAACAGTTGTTTGAACTTCCGCTTATTGAAACCTCATCAGATAATGAAGAAGAATTTTTCCTGCATTTATCAAACCTGTATCCAAACAACAACATAAAAAAAGTTACTGCAAATACCATCAAGCATAAATTATCGCATCAGCAACTGCATATCAATTTTTATGAAATAAATGTATGTGAATTCACTTCAAACCAACAAACATCAGCAATTAACGATTTACATAATTATGCGTATCCGATTGTTATATGGAATTTTCTAAAAGATTTTTTTACGCTTGAAAAAATTTAGTATTTTTGATTAATAACGAACACATTTTATGTACGGAACTTTAAACAAAGTAACTTTAATTGGCCATTTGGGCGACGATGTAAAAATGCATTATTTTGAAGGCGGTAATTCTATTGCGCGCTTTTCTATTGCTACCAACGAGGTTTACATTAACAAAACCACCAACGAAAAAATTACCTCTACAGAATGGCACAACCTTGTTTTTAGGAATAAAGCTGCCGAACTGTGCGAAAAATATTTAAGCAAGGGCGATAAAATTTATGTAGAAGGAAAAATTCGCACGCGCAACTGGCAAACCGAAGACGGTACTACAAAACACACGACCGAAATTCAGGTTACCGAGTTTATTTTTCTGAACGTAAAAAAAGAAATCGATGCTAAAACCAAGGCAATGAAACATGCCGAAGAAGATAAACTGAACAATTTTGAAGTTCCTAAAATTTCTGATTACGACAAACTAAACGATATTCCATTTTAATTAATTAAACTTTCCCCCTTTGGATCCCGCCCCCGCCACATTACAATTACTTTTTATAGCTTTCACAACCATTTGTTTAGTAGCTTCGTTATTTTTTGTTGCATTGTTTGCAGCCGTAGAAGTTGCGTACTTTTCAACATCTAGAAATCGTTTTGAGCAGCTTTTGGCATCTTTTCCGCAAAAAGCAAAAATGTATCAAAAATTACTCGATAAACCCATAAAACTTCAGGTAACCATTAATCTAAGCAATACCATTTTCAAGGTTTTGTTTTTGTGGAGTTTGTTCGTAATCTACAACCATTTCTTTTTTACACGCTTTTGGGGAATCATCATTGTAGTATTAATTGGCACTTTTTCGTTGGCATTATTTGGCGAAATTTATCCCAGAATTTACAGCTCGCGCCAGTTAAACAAAGTGGTTGTTAAAACAATTACACCTATTTACGTTTTCTGCACCGTTTTAACGCCTGTTACTTGGATTTTTCGAAAAGCCAACCGATTTATAATGGGAAAGATCGACAAAAAAGACGATTCTTTTTCTATGGAACAATTGTCGCAGGCTTTGGAAATGACCGATTACAATCCGGCAAACGAAGACGAACAGCGTATTTTAGAAGGAATTGCCTCTTTTGGATCAACCGAAGTTACACAGGTAATGACACCACGTATTGATCTTTTTGCGATAAGCGATGAAGAACTTTTCCATGAAATTCTGCCTCAAATTATAGAAAAAGGTTATTCGCGAATTCCGGTTTATAAAGAAAGTATCGACAATATTACGGGGATTTTATACATTAAAGATCTGATTCCGTTTTTAGATAAAAAAGTTTTTCAGTGGACAACTCTTTTGCGCGAACCTTATTTTATTCCCGAAAGTAAAAAGTTAGACGATTTACTGACCGATTTTCAGTCGGACAAAAACCATTTGGCGGTTGTTGTTGATGAATTTGGTGAAACCGTTGGAATTATATCGTTAGAAGATATTATTGAAGAAATTGTGGGCGAAATTGCCGATGAATTAGATGAAGACGATAAATTGTATCAAAAACTAAATGCAAATGTTTATATCTTTGACGGGAAAATATCGATTCTTGATTTTTGCAGAATTTTAGATATTGACGAAGAACCGTTTGAAGAAAGCAGACAGGATGCCGAATCGTTAGGTGGATTTTTATTGGAACAGTTTGAAGATTTCCCTAAAATCGACGATGTGATCACTTTTGAAAACTACCGCTTTAAAGTTGTAAGCATTCACAAACGCAGATTAGAAAAAATTAAAGTAACCATTAATGAAAACTAGTAAATTTTTAATTCCCGCTATAATTGCACTGGCTTTAACAAGTTGTAAAGAAGATGCAATCCCAAAACCCGATGGTTATTTAAGCTTGGAATATCCTACAGCGGCTTATGAAACTTACACTGATCCAAGCGGAAAATTTAAGTTCAACAAAAACAAATGGGCTGTTGTAAAACCCGATGAAAATTTTTCGTTTAAAATTGATTACCCTAAAATGAAGGCGAGTATTTATATGAACTACCGCCCGGTTAACAATAACCTGAATTTACTGTTGAAAGATGCGCAGAAGTTAACTTACAACCATACCATAAAAGCAGACGATATTCAGGAATCGGTTTTTGAACATCCTGAAAAAAGAACATACGGCATGTTTTATAAGGTAATTGGCGATGCTGCAACCAATGTACAGTTTTATGCAACAGACAGCACCAAAAACTTTGTGGTAGGCACTTTGTACTTTTACTCTAAACCAAATTTTGATTCAATTTATCCGGCTACAAAATACATCGAAGACGATATGAAAGCCTTAATGGAATCTTTAGAATGGACCAACAAATAAAAAACTCTTGATTTCTCAAGAGTTTTTTATTTAGATTATATTTTGCTTTGTAGTTGCTTTCTTATCTTTTTTGTCTTTACTGCAACATCCGTCTTTTTTCTTTTCAGTACCTTTTTTATCACCGCAAGATTTACCGTCTTTGTGAGATGAACAACATTTCTTTTGATCTGTTTTATCATCTTGAAAAACCATTGCCATTTCTTTAGAAACGTTTACGTTTTCTACTTTATAAGCTCCGTTTGCAATTTCTTCTACCATTTTCTTGATAGCATCGGTGTTTTGTTTCGCATCGTCAAACTCTACAGTAGCGGTTTTAGTATCAAAATCAACTTTAGCACTTTTCATGCCGTCCATTTTTGCTAATTTTCCTTCAATAACTTTTGCACAACCAACTGCACAAGACATACCTTCTACCTGAAATGTTGCTTTTTGCATAGTTCCAGCAACTTCTGTAGATGCTACTTTTTCAGTAGTTTCTGTAGTGACTGTTTCTTTTTGCTCGTTTGAAGTTTGTTTACAGCTTACCATAAAAGCAGCAGCCATAAATAATAATGATATTCCTTTTAATGTTTTCATATTTAGACTATTTAGTTCTTGCAAAGATATTTATAAATTTAATATCAGTTACTACCTAATTGAAATTTAATAGGTAAAGTAAATGTAGACTTTACCGGTTTACCGTCAATTTTTGCTGGTGTCCACAATTCTGTTTTGCGTTCTAAGAAACGTGTAACCTCAAATCGAAAGGCCCCATCGGCAGGTTTTATTTCATTAATATTGATTTTTCCTTTCTCATCAACCTCAAATATTATTTTATAAGACGAATGTTTAAAACTTCTGTAATAAGTGGTAAAAATATATTTCACAAACGATTCATAAAAAGCATTCAAACCTTCTTTAGGATACGCTTTCTCCATGTTTGCTATTTTTCCTTTATCTAATTTAACTGGTATTAAAACGGATTGTGTATTCGCTGTACCATTATCCTTTCCTGAAATCCATTCGGTATTTTCCACAACCTTTTTTAATTCCTTATAAAATAATGGAGCATAAGGATCCAATGAAGTTAATTTCACATTAGATAAACTATCAACATTCACCTGCATTGTAAACCCTTCATTTTCATAGTAGCTGTAAGGAATAGATAATTTTTCTTCGAGTTGTTTTGTAAGCATTTCTATACCTTGTTTTGGATAAGGCTCTATGCTTTGTTGCGCATTAGTAATAAGTGATGTTGAAAATAAAATTAGTGACAGCGTTTTTTTCATTATTATATTTTGATTTATTGTTGTTTTAAAGTATCGATCGATTTTTTATAAGCATCGTAATCTTCATCGTCTTCTGCTAAATCTTCGTTCTTGTATTTACCCAGCTTAATATCCATTTTATCACTTGTACCATTTACTGTGATAGGAATTCCGATGATTCCGAAAGGCGGTAAGCCCAATCGCATACCAATATTCATTTTCCCTTCTAACGTAACCTGTCCTTCTACTCGCGGACGAAAACCTGCAACCTTAAATTTTGTACGTTCAATCGTCATTACATTATTAGCGATCGATGTTTTAACCACAACATTTTTTACGTTGGCATCGTGCAAGGCATCGGTTTTTGTTTCGCTTGCAACCGCATTAAACAATTTAAAGCCTTTAAACTGAATATTCTCTAAAATTAAATCGCCCGATCCTTTGATAGATTTCATATTCGGATACATTTCCTGATTCAACGTACCTTGCAACTGATATTTCAAAGAAACCTGCCCCGAAGCACTTTCTGCAGCCGGAGCCATTTCACGGAACAATGCCAATTGTTTGTAAGCCTTTTGAATATCGAACTGTTGTGCATCAATATCAAAACCAAACAACGCGCGTTTGCTGTTTATTGGCTGGTATGTTCCGTTTAACAAAAACTGCGTATCAATTAAACCGAATTTCGCTTCGTGCAATGCCAGTTTCTTATCGAACACTTTTAAAATACCGCTTAAATTATCTAACTGTAAATCGTTAAACTTTACTTTTTGTGCGTTTGCCGTTAATTCAAAATCAATTTTATCGGGAACCAAAACAACACTTCCACCGGAATTTGACGCTGATGTTGTTTTTGATGCATTTGGATTTGCCGGCAACATAAACGAATTAACATCGATAAACTGCGATGTAACCGCCAATTTTCCTTTCAGCGTTGCATTCGGAGTTAGAAAATAATTGATGTAATTTTCCAGATCGCCATTTAAAAAAAATGTTTGTTTGGCGTAGTTCATTTTAATATTTTCAAGCTTCATTTGTTTACGGAAAAACTTGAATTTCCCTTCGGTAAAAACAAAATCGTGTGGAAAAAATTCTGATTTTACATGAATATCCTTCAACAAAACAAAACCTCGGTTGTTAAGCGACGAAGGATCGTCTGCCCCGCCCTTTCCTTTCAACTTCACATCGGTTTCCAACTGTCCCGAAACACTTAATCCGTCAATTGCAAAAACCTTGTACAGATTGCCCAGATTCAGTTTTCCTTTTGTTCCGATATCGAACGTAAGATTATTAAAATTAAACAGGTTTGCATCAACCATAAAAGGTTCATTCGCCAACACAAACGAAATTGGCAGTACATTTACACGCAAATCGTTCAACGAACCGCGTGGCGATGAAATATGCGTTTCAAGATTTATTTTTTCCAACGGAAGATCAGGCAAGCTGTTGTAACGCAGATAACCGTTTTTAAACTTCACTATTGATGTTGTAACAGGAATTTTGTTTCGATCCAAATCCAATCGTCCTTTTGCTTTGGTATCAACAGTTAATTGTCCGCCAAAATCGACTTCTTTAATCGGAAAAATATTTTTTACGTTTGAAAGATTCACGAAAGCTTTCAAATCAGTATCGGTATTAAAATCGATTAAATTATCAATTTTCAAGCGTCCTTTCACGTAATCATCTGCTGCTTTAATATCGATATTTTTAAGATCAACTTTGGTGGTTTTATAATTTCCGTTGGTGTTTTCGGCATTCAAATTGAACGTTAAATGATCAAGAGCCAAAGGCATTTCGCTCCATTTAAAATAACCGTTTGTCCAGTTTGCCTGAACGTTGAATTTAGGAATCTCGGTAATTTCGGTAATTAAAATCCCTTGTTTATTTTTAAAAGATTTCGTTGTGTAATTACCTTTTGCAGTTCCGTTTAAAATAATATCGCCTTTTAACTGCATACCCGAAATGGCAAGCGTTTGCCACAACTGTGTAACATTTAAATTGGCATTTAAATCAGCATCAACAAACATTGGAAATTTGTACAAAGCCTTGCCTTTTGCATGACCTTTGCCCATATTAAACGCGAATTCTGGGATAGTTACCGTTAACGAATCGGGGTTTAACTGCGGCAGGTTCAGTTCGATTTTTGTGTGCAGATTTTGAACCGGAATATTTTGAAACTGTTTGGCTGCGATTGATCCGTTGGCGATATCGAGCTTAATGTTTAAATCGGGATTTGAAACGCTGTCTTGCATCAATCCTTTCAACAACAAATGAATGTTCGATTTTCCTTTAAACGTCATGCCATCGTACCATTTCTGATATTCCTGGGGAACAAGCGAAAACAGATTTTCCAATGATACGTTGTTCGATTTTACATCTAAATTAAAATCGATTCCTTTTTCAAGAACCGCTACTTTTCCCAAAACATTTAAAGGTAAATTCGCTAAAAGCAGTTCGCTTTTATTGAACTCGACCGAAACAGGATCGAGATTTACTTTTGTATTTATAATTCCTTTTAACGGTTTATGATCGACCAAAATGCTTTTATCTAACCCAAAAAACAAAGATTTAATATCGGCTTCGGTTTCAAAATTAATGTATTTGTCGGTCACCTGCACATTTCCGCTGATATTGGTATTTTTGGTCTGAATTTTTATTTTAGATTGATCGTCCTGATACAATACATCGGTGTTTTTTACATGAATTTTGTTCAACGCCAAAGAGAAAGAACTGTCTGTAGAAGGTTCGTCGGAAGATTTAAAAATAGCGAACGAAAAATTGCCCAGACTATCGGTTACCACATTAAATTTTCCTTCGTTTACATACAGTTTTGTAAACTTAATCTGATCTGAAAACAGACTGAACAAATCGATACCCAAATCAACCGAATTGCTTTCAACTGTTTTAAGATTACCAAACTCTTTAGGTGCATTAATGCTTAAATCTTTTAACGAAACACTTAAATTGGGGAAATTTGTAAAAAACGATACGTTTAAATCGGTAAAATTTACCGGAGTAGTAACAAATTCGGCAGCTGCATCTTTTACTGCTTTTTCTATTTGCGGTTTAAACAACTGCGGCGCAATAAGCACCAGACCAATCAACACAAATAGTGCGATTCCGGTATATTTAAGCCCTTTTTTTATTTTTGTGTTCATTTACAACAATACAATTTTTGCAAAGATAAGGCAGCTATTGCGATTGTTTAAGAAAATTTACAGTGCTATGTGTTCCTTTTGATAAAATTATCGAGTAGAATGCGATTTTCTTTTCATTTTCGCCGACAGATTTTCCAATTTACTTTTCACATCATCAGTAAGTTCATTCTGACTGACATACATTCTAATCTGCATATTCAGTTCGTGCAGATAAACGCCCATTATTATTTTTTCAAGCCCTAATCGTTCATGCAAATCTGTCAATAATTTTGTTTTACTTTCATTATCTGCAAAAGCGCTGTTCTGTTCTAGCACCTTTGCAATTATTGTTTTAAGCAGATTGTATTCGTCTGAAGTAAATTTCATTTTAGAAAATTAAAATACGAAGTAACTAAAAAGTATCTAGAAAAGCTGTTATTTTTCTAAGATTAAAATTTCAACCCTGCGATTAGCTTCTCGTTCTTCTTCGTTTTGTTCTGGAATTGCATAAATAGGTTTCGATCCACCAAAACTTTTATACTTTAAACGCTTTTTATCGATTCCGCTTTTAATAAGATAGTTATAAACCGCTAAAGCTCTTTTACCAGAAACATCATGATCATTTGATTCTGTATAGCAACAAATATGACCTTGAATTTCAATCTTTAAATTAGCGTTTGATCTCATTGTTTGTAACAACTCTTTTAAAACAGGATATGATGAGTTTTAAAAACTGCTGTTCCTCCATTAAAATTCAGATTTCTTAAATTTATTTTCTCACCAACTTTAGCAGAATATAGTTCTTTATCGAGATTTTTTTCTGAATTGTCTTCATCTTTCAAATAAGTAAAATAAACATCAACCCTTCTATTCAAATCTTGGACTTCATTTTGTTTTAATTCTTTTCCAAAAGATTTTGTTTTAATTGCCTGATCAATTTTAACTTTACCCGTTAAATAACTTAAAACAGCATTGATTCTTTTGTCGGAAAGTTCATTATTATACTGATTATTACCTACCCAATCGCAAAAACCCTCAACCTTTAAAACAGTTAGGTTTGGATGAATCTTTATCCAATCATCGATCTTTTGTTTTTCGGTTTCAGTAAATTCGCTTTCATTATAATTAAAATAGAAACTTTATTTTTGCTGCGAAAATACTTTAAAAGTTATTAAGCAAAACAGCAATAAAATTAAACGCATATGTATTTTTTTTAACATTAACGTTTTAAGATTTTGTTTTAGTATAAAAAGAGGTAATTAGGTCAAAATAAAAAACCTCCAATTCAAATGAATCAGAGGTTTTTGTGCGGGTAAAAGGACTCGAACCTTCACACCTTGCGGCACCAGATCCTAAGTCTGGCGTGTCTACCAATTTCACCATACCCGCGGCGTTTTTGATAAGAACTATTGTTCTTTTAAGACGTTGCAAATATACAAATGCTTTTTTATTCTGCAACAAAATTTCATTAAATTTTTATCATTATATTTGTTCTAATCAACTGCAATCATTCAAATCATACAATGGAAGTAATAAAAAATTACGTTCAACAAAATAAGGAACGTTTTATTAATGAGCTAATTGACTTGTTAAAAATCCCTTCGGTAAGTGCCGACAGCGCCTATTCTCAAGATGTTTTAAATACTGCCGATAAGGTAAAAGAATTTTTAGAAAAAGCCGGATGCGATAAAGTAGAAATCTGTGAAACTCCGGGTTACCCGATCGTTTATGGCGAAAAACACATTAACGACAGCCTGCCAACTGTCTTAGTTTACGGACATTACGATGTACAACCTGCAGATCCTATCGAATTATGGGATTCTCCGCCTTTTGAACCTGTTATCAAGAAAACCGAATTACACCCAGACGGAGCTATTTTCGCGCGTGGTGCCTGTGATGATAAAGGTCAGATGTTTATGCACGTTAAAGCGTTGGAATTAATGATGCAGACCGATACGTTGCCTTGTAACGTTAAGTTTATGATTGAAGGCGAAGAAGAAGTTGGATCGGCATCTTTGGCTTGGTTTGTTGAAAGAAATCAGGAAAAATTAAAGAACGATGTTATTTTGATTTCTGATACTGGAATGATTTCTAACACACAACCATCTATCACTACAGGTTTGCGAGGTTTAAGCTATGTAGAGGTTGAAGTTACAGGTCCAAATCGTGATTTACATTCGGGCTTATACGGCGGTGCTGTTGCCAACCCAATAAATATTCTTGCACAAATGATTGCTTCGTTACACGACGAAAACAATCATATCACCATTCCAGGTTTTTATGATAAAGTGGAAGAATTATCAAAAGAAGAACGCGATGAAATGGGCAAACGTCCTTTTTCGTTAGACGATTATAAGAAAGCATTGGATATTAAAGAAATTCATGGCGAAGCTGGTTACACAACCAACGAACGAAATTCGATAAGACCAACGTTAGATGTTAACGGAATTTGGGGCGGATACACAGGCGAAGGCGCAAAAACGGTTATAGCATCTAAAGCATTTGCTAAAATTTCTATGCGTTTGGTTCCTAATCAAGATTGGGAAGAAATTACCGAATTGTTTAAAAAACATTTTGAAAGCATTGCACCGGCATCAGTTAAAGTCGTTGTAAAACCACATCATGGCGGACAAGGTTATGTTACACCTATCGATTCTATCGGATATCAGGCAGCATCAAAAGCTTATAGTGAGTCTTTCGGCGTAACGCCAATTCCGGTACGTTCTGGTGGATCAATTCCAATTGTGGCTTTGTTTGAAAAAGAATTAAAATCGAAAACCATTATGATGGGCTTTGGTCTGGATTCTGATGCAATACACTCACCAAACGAACATTACGGTATCTTCAATTATTTAAAAGGTATTGAAACGATTCCGTTGTTTTACAAGTATTTTACAGAAATGTCTAAATAAAAGTCGTTTCTTATTTTAATAAACAGCTTACACATACAGCCCTCACAAGTTTTAAACCTGTGAGGGTTTTGTTTTGATGCAGCAATTATATTTTAACTACATTTGAAAATAATTCAAATCCATTTTTATGGAAAATAACCAAAAATTAGAAGAGCTAATCAAACGATTAGAAGAACTTTCACGAAAACACGAGTTATTTACGAGGGAAATAAATAATCTTCGTTCAGAAATTTATTCTTTAAAATTAGGGCAATCCAACATTCAAACAAAAGATTCTTCTGAAATAACCGAAGTAAAACCTAAAATTTCAGAACAATTTATTCCTGTTTCAGAACCAAAAGTTTTGGCACAAAATCCTGTTGTTCCTAATGTTGAAATTCCGAAAAAGCCAAAACAACCTTCAGATTTAGAAAAAATAATCGGAGAAAGCTGGCTTAATAAAATTGGAATTTTAGGAATTATCATAGGAGTTACCATTTTAGGAAAATACTCTATTGACAACAATCTTATAAGTCCGCTTACAAGAATTATTTTAGGTTACGCAACAGGAATCGGCTTGCTAGGTTTCGGCATAAAACTAAAAGAAAAATTCGAGAGTTACAGTGCGGTTCTGGTTAGCGGTGCAATGGCAATTTTCTATTTTATAACGTACTTTGCTTATGCCTTTTACGGATTAATTCCGCAAATTATGGCTTTTGCATTAATGGTTGTTTTTACGGTTTTCACGGTTTTCGCTGCTCTTAAATACAACCGTTCTGTTATCGCGATTATCGGGCTGGTTGGTGCGTATGCGGTTCCTTTTTTACTATCAAAAAATTCGGGAAATGTAACTACGCTGTTTACCTATATCACTATTATCAATTTAGGAATTTTAGCTGTTTCCATTAAAAAATATTGGAAATCTCTGTACTATGTTTCGTTTGCTTTTACTTGGCTGATCTACGCATTTTGGCATTTTGACTCGTATTATTTAGATGAAGCAAAAATTAAAACCATCGGACTTGTTTTCGCTACCATTTTCTTTTTGATGTTCTATGCGGTTGCTATTACCAATCGAATAATTCAAAAGGAAAAATTAGTTAAAACAGATATTATTCTATTGCTCTTGAACTCGTTCATTTATTTTGGATTAGGCTACGGGATTTTACAGGCAGGAAGCACAGCCGCTTATTTGGGATTATTTACTTTGCTGAATGCACTGATTCATTTTGGCGTTGGATACATTATTAAAACAAAAAAAATAGCAGATCAAAACCTGTTTTATCTGGTTATAGGTTTGGTTTTCACTTTTATTACAATCACCATTCCTGTGCAGTTAAACGGAAATTGGGTTACGCTTTCATGGATTGCCTTATCTGTTTTGCTGTTTTGGATCGGACGAACTAAAAAGGTGGTTATGTACGAGCAAATTTCGTTTGTAATTATGTTTTTGGCTTTTGTTAGTTGGATTCATGATGGGGAAAGTTTCGATCTTCTTAAAAATAAAGCGATTTTCAATATTGGTTTCCTTACTTCGGTTTCGGTAACGTTTGGTTTCGGATATATTGTTTATCTGAACCGAAAAAAAGAATTTCACGCAGCTGAAAATCAAAATACTATAACCAATGTAATGAATATTGTACTGCCTGTTATGTTAGTTATTGTGAGCTATTTTACGTTTAGCAATGAAATTAATCTGTATTTTGAAAATTGGTTTAACAGCACTGCCATTAAAGTACCAAAACAACAAGAAGGCGATATGGATTATACAAACTATAATTATGATATTCTTTCGCTAAGAACAATTTTTCTTATGGGCTATTCGCTATTGTTTTTCGGAATTTTATCTTTGTTTAATATCCGGAAAATCAAAAATAAAACCCTCGGAATTACAGCAATTATTTTCACTTTGATTTCTTTGTTAGCAGCTGAAACAGGCGGATTATTTGTTTTGGGAGAACTTCGTGAAGCTTATATTGGCAGGAATTTAAACGAATACTACCAAATTGGTTTCGGATATGTTTTAATACGTTATGTACTTTTCGGTTGTATTGCCTTTGGAATTTACACTTTGTTTAAATACATCACACAAGAGTTCATGAAACCGCTTAACAAAAACCTGAAATTCATAGCAGAATTTGCATTTTATGTTTCGGTTTTGTGCTTTCTAAGCAACGAACTTATAACTTGGTTAGATCTGGCAGGAAACAAAAGCGTTTTTAAATTAGGATTAAGTATTTTGTGGGGTGTTTATGCTTTGATTTTGATTTATCTGGGAATTTTTAAACGAAGAAAATATATAAGAATTGCAGCAATTATACTGTTTGCAATTACGCTTTTAAAACTGATATTTTACGATATTTCTGGCATGAATACACTTTCAAGAATTATTGTATTTATTAGCTTGGGAATTTTATTATTGATTATTTCGTTTTTGTACAACAAGTTTAAAGACAAAATTACAGATGATGAAAAAGTTAGTTAAATACCTTGTTTTAGGATTTTTGATAGGATTTTCCGTAAAAGGATTTTCCCAAGAAGGTTATTCGTATAAACGAAAAATCGAGCTTAAAAAAAATGCAGTGGAGTTGAATTCGATTGAAATTCCAAATGAAATGTTTTCTAAAGTAAAGCCAGATTTATCGGATATTCGGATTTTTGGCATTAAAAATAACGACACGGTTGAAGTACGTTATAACATTGCTAAAAAACCTGATTTTAATTTTGATCTAAAACAACCATTAAAAATAATCAATCAGTCGGTTTCAGAAAACAGAAGTTATTTTACCGTTCAGGCTTCCAATCAAAAGATCAATCAATTATACTTAAAATTCAAAAACGAAAATTTTGATTGGAAATTGAATTTGGAAGGAAGCCATAATCAAAACCAATGGTTTACTATTTTGAAAGATTACAGAATTTTAGCCATTCAAAATTCCGAAACAAATTATCGTTTTGAAGATTTGTTTTTTAATGATTCTGAATACAAATATTACAGGATTTCTGTTGATTCAGATCAACAACCAACTATTCAAAGTGTACATTCAAATCATTCTCAATTAAAAGACAGTCTTAAATTCAGAACGGTTACAGTTGATAAATTAACCACAAAAACAGATAAAAAGAACAAGGTCACAACTATAGAATTTTCGTTAAAAAATCCTTTACCAATTTATGCAGTTTCAATAAATATCAACAATAAAATTGATTATAACAGAAATGTTACTGTAGAATATTTACAAGACAGCGTAAAAACCGAAAAAGGATTTATTAAGCATTATTCGTATTTTTCGTCGGGAATTTTATCATCGGAACGCAATTCAGAATTAGCTTTGTCGGGTACAGATTTAAAATTTGTAAAAGATTTTAAAATAACAGTCAATAATAAGGATAATCAACCTTTAGAAATACATTCTGTAGTTTTGAAAACGCTATCGTTCAATTTACTTTTTTCGGTTGATGATTACAATCGTGATTATTATTTGTATTATGGTAATAAAGAGAGTTACAAACCTTCTTACGACGCTTTTTATTTTGACAGTGTAGAAAAAAATATTCTTTCGCTTTCAAACGAAATTCAAATTCAGAAAACAGAAGAAATTAAACAGAAACCTTTATTTGAAAACAAGTTCTGGCTTTGGGGAATCATGATTTTGATTATCGGAATTTTAGCTTACTTCAGTATAAAAATGATTTCTAAAAAAGAATAAAAAAAGTCCACTTCGTAACGAAGTGGACTTTTTTTATCATGTAAACTAAAATTATTTTGCAGCTTGTACAGTATCTTTTGCAACTGTTTCTGCAACAGGCTCTGTTGCCGTAACTGTAGCAGCTGTACTTGTTGTATCTTGCTTAACCAATGGTTGTTCTGGCGAAAGTTCTTCTTCTACAACATTTGATTTTGTTCCTTTTTGTGGTGTAGGATCAAAAAGTGCAGTATCGCAGCTTCTGTGAATAAAGAAAATCAACACTACTCCTAACATCAAAGGAATTAGACTGTATTTAAGTGCATTTCCGCTTTTGTCTTGACCGTTATGACTCATAATATTTATAGTTATTTAGTATTCTGTTATATTAAAACAGCGCAAATATACTATCTTTTTTCAGCATATTTTATTAGTTCGCCTAAAATATTAACCGAATATAAAAAAAGCAACATTTAAAATGTTGCCTTATTTACTAATTTCTTATGCTTAATGCTACTTTTCTATCGGTGAGTCTTAATTCTTCTGATGCATCTGCCGGATGAACTGCAAATTCAGATCCATATCCTTCGGCACCAACAACCTGCTTGCCTAAACCTTTACCTTCTAAAAACTTTTTAACAGCCATAGCTCGGTCTGTTGAAACCTTTTTGTTTACAGCCTCGTCACCGGTTTTATCTGTATAACCGCCAATTTTCACTTTTACTTCAGGATATGCCGTTAAAATTTGTGCTATGTTATCTAACTGTTTTTGCGATTCCGGTAAAACATTTGCCGTGTTATGTTCAAAATTTAAATCATCAAAGTTAAACCACTTCTCTTTCAATTGATCTTCGGTCATGGTTTTGTATTCGCCTTTATTTAAAAAAGCTACCATTTGATCTTCTATTCCATCATTATACGCATTCAGTTTAACCTGATCGTTCACCACAATTTCTTTTGTTGTACGGGTTGTAGTTACCGTGGTAGATGTATCGTTTTGAATGGTATCTTTAACAACCGATTCTTCTATAGTAACTTCTCGGTTACAGCCGCGATACAAAAAGAAGATCAACACAATTCCCAAAAGCAACGGAATTAAAATGTATTTCAACATGTTTCCGCTTTTATCTTTTTGTGGGTCTGTGTAAGGCGATTCGTTGGTTTTAAACTGATCTTTCTCGTTATTGTTCACGACGTTGTTAATCACGGCATCGGCATGTTCGCGTTCTTCCATGCGTACTGCAGCCGGTTGGTTAATTGTAGAATCTACAGCACCTAACGATCCAAAACCTACAGGAATCATAGATTTTAAAGAAGTTAGATTGTTTGACATTACGCCGTTTATTGTTGAAAGATCGAAATTGGCATCTAAGCCTTTAAAATAATCGATAATTCCCAAAAACGCTGTTTTTAATACGCTGTGTGCCGATGTTTGAGAAATGTTGGAAAAAGCCGAAATTCTTTCTACAAATTCCTGCTTATCTGTTCCTAAAAAATCGTCTAAATAAGAAGCTGTTTTTTCTAATTTAAACTCGAATTCGTTTACAGAGTTTGCAAAAACATTCTGAATTTCGCTAAACATTGGTCTTAAATACGCATCGCCTTTGTGATGCATTTTTAAAAGTAGTGCCGGAATGGCAACATCAAAAGCATTGTTTATTGATGCTTCTGTTTCGTTTGTACTAACTGCCAAACTTGAAATAAAGTCGGGCGAAATGTACTGTTTGATCTGATTTACTAACGGATTTTCCATAACAATTTGAATTTTCTTTTCTTAAAGATACAGCTTTATTTAATTAAAATTCAAAAACTTTCCATTAAAAAAATCTATTTATTTTTCTGTTCGATCCACAAACTCATGTACTTAACAGCCTGTAAACTATTCTGCCACAGTATTTTTTGAATGAACAAATTGCTTCTGTGAAGTTCGATATTTTCATGAATTTTCAAAACAGCATCCTTTAAAATTCCGCTCCAAATTCTTTCAGAAAACTGATTGTTCACAATATCAAAACCGTTTGCTACTGCTCTATTCCATTCCGTTTCATCTTCGTACAATTTAAAAACAGCTTCAACAAAATCAGTTTCACTTTCGGCAATAAATCCACCCCAATTTTCAGCAGACATTCCTTCTGCTCCAATTTTAGATGTTACGTTAGGCAATCCATTCCTAAACCCATCAATAAATTTGCCTTTTAAACCCGCACCAAATGGAATTGGCGCAACCAAAACTCGATATTGCTTCATGATTTCATTCACATCATCGGCTTTTCCTTTAATGATGAAACCATCGTTAGCATTATTAAGCTGCAGAATTTTTTGCGATGCGTAAGCTCCATAAATATGAATATGGGTATTTGGCAAGCGTTTTTTAATTGATGTCCATATTTTTTTAAGCTGAAGTACCGTTTGATAATTTGGTTCGTGAATAAAATTACCGATGAACATAAAATCTTTCCGACTATTAAAATCGGGTAGCTTGTCTTTTACTTGGTCAGAAATTTCGGTTTCAATAAATGGCAGATACAATAATTGTTTGGAAGGAATATTAAAATGATTGGTCAACAAATCATACTCAAATTTTGAAATAATGATTGATAAATCAGATCGGTAAATTGACGATAATTCCCTGTAACAATCCGTTGTATCATAATTTACTTCGGTATTCGTTTTAAAAGCCTTAGTTCGAGCTCTGCGAACAAAATGCAGATCTTCGGTATCTAAAACCGATACAATATTCGGAAAAAGTTGTTTTACGCGCCAGCCAAATTGTTCTTCGGTAATAAATCGGTCGTAAACAACAATATCAGGCAAAAGATCGGCAATAAAATCATTAAACGACGAATCGTTTAAAACAATATCGTGTGTAACAACATCCAATTCATCCAACGGATGTGAAGAGACAGATTTTGATGCTGCACTTGCAAAATGAATATCGTTTGATATTTTCTTCAATTCATCAATCAACTGCAACATACGCCAACCAGCTGCCGATGAAGTAGGTTCGGGCCAAACTAGACCAATTATTAAAACACGTAATTTCATAAAGCAAATATCGAAGTAAAATGTAAAAGATACTAACTGTGCAATTAATTTGTAAATTTGCAAAAATTAAGGTTTATGTTAGGACTTAAATTGTTGACCGATCCTCGTTGGGCAAATATTGCCGAAGATAATCTAGAAGAAATTTTAAGCGATCATGCGTGGTGCGAACAAAAAGCTGCAACCAATGCCATTACCATTCTTACGTACAATTCTGAACATGAAGATTTAGTTACGGCGATGACAGAAATTGCTATTGAAGAAATGGAGCATTTTAAGATGGTGCACGATATCATTAAACAACGTGGTTTTACTTTTGGACGTGAACGTAAAGACGATTACGTGAACCAATTGTTTAAATTTATGCGTAAAGATGGTTCTAGAAACGATGCTTTTATTGATCGATTGCTATTTGCAGCCATGATTGAAGCCAGAAGTTGCGAGCGCTTTAGAGTGCTTTCTGAAAACATTAAAGACGAAGAATTAGCGAAGTTTTATAGAGATTTAATGATTTCTGAAGCAAACCATTATACTACTTTTTTAAAATTTGCAAAGAAATACAGTGAACGTGGAAATGTTGATAAGCGCTGGAAAGAATGGCTTGATTTTGAAGGTCAGTTAATTAAGAATTATGGAACAAAAGAAACGATTCACGGATAAAAAAAACACCTCAATGAGGTGTTTTTTCGTTATTGTCTTCTTCTGCCATTTCTTTTACAGAATAATTTATCCTAGCCAAAAAATGAATTTTATAGGTAGAAACTACTTTTTCATTATTTATTTCAGAAGGAGCCCATTTCTGCTGGCTGTATAAATACTTCTTTAAATGTTCTTCAACATTAATTTTATCTGTTGACAAGTTCTGTACATTTATAATATCTCCGTCAGTGTCAATATCAAAAGTCATTATTAAGTCATAACGCTTTTTTTCTTTTATTTTATCTGTTTTTTTTACGATAATATCAGTAAAATCTTTGACAAAGCTTTTTTCGTCAATTATTAAAGGTTCAGCAACTTTTGTAAAATTTTTTTTATCAACTATTCCATTGTATCTAACAGAATAGCTACTAGAAAAATAAGTAATATCATCAATAAAAAGATCTACTAAATGATATGTATCTTTATTTACTTTCACAACATTTCCTTTATTGTCATAAAATGTAACTTTTTTATTACCATCAACTACGTAATTAAGTTTTTGATTGTTAATTTCAACAAAACTAGAGTAAAATCCATTTTCTTTGTAAGTGATCTTTACCTTTGATTTAACAGAATCTTTCTCTACATATGTTTGTTTTGTTGTTGAATTAGATTTTTCAGAAGCTAATTTTTTTACATCCTCAATGTAAGCGGGCTTACTCAAATTCAAAATTTTATTTTCAAAATTTAAAATCTCTGTTGCTTTAGCTTCAATGCCAACAAAACCAACATACGTTACTGCTATAGTGAACGAATAGAAAATCGTTCCCCATACTTTTCCTTTGTTTGTGTTTTTCATCATAATAAATCGTTTTTTTAAATTATTAAAGTGGATTGAACTACTTAAGGCAACAATTGGCTGATTATTGCCATAATAGTTTAGAATTAATTCTTGATAATTTTTAAGGTTTTTTGTTCTTTGCAAACTAAATTCGTCTGCAAGATATTCGTGATTTTCTTGTATAATTCTTTTAAAATAATAGAGAAAAGGCTGAAACCACATTGCTATTTTTAAAACTTCTATAAACAAAACATCTATTGAATGATTTTGCTTTACATGAGCTTGTTCATGATACAGAATAGCAGGGTTTATACTTTTACTTTCCAATTCTATATCATTTATATAAATATATTTGTAAAAGGTAAAGGGTGAAGTAACTTTATTACTTACAATTATGTTTCCAAACGATGTACTAACTTTTTTACCTGATTTTTTAATCTGAAAAATATTAAATAGGTTGTATAGGAAACGGATAAGAAAAACACCACTAACAAATACATAAATTATTGTTAGTATTGAAATATTGTTTTCTGGAACTGGAACACTATCAAGAATTATTACCGGAATGTTTGGCAGCTGATCAAAAATATACTCTTTAGTTTCAACAATTTTGTTTTGTGGTACTAAAAACTGAAAATTAAACAAAGGCAAAAACAATGCAAAAACAATACTTACAAGTAAATAATATCTTATAAATTGTAATGATTTTTTGTTTTCTAAATTCCACTTATATATCAAACAAAAAATCAATAATAAAAATGTCGATTTTATAAAATAAAGCACCATAACTATTTATTTTTAAGTTCATCATCTATTAAATCGCGGAGTTTTTGTAATTCATCTTTTGTCAACGTGGCATCTTTTGCAAAAAAGGAAGCAAATTGCGATGTAGAATTATCAAAAAACTGTTTAATCATATTTTTCATTTGTTTAGAAGAATAGTTCTCTTTCTTTATAATTGCGAAATACACACGGGTATTTCCAATTTCATCGTATCCAACAAAACCTTTATCAATAAGCTTTTTCACCGTTGTTGCAACGGTTGTTTTAGCAGGTTTGGGATCGCCGTAACTATCTATTAAATCTTTAAGAACAATTTTATCACGTTTCCAAATGTATTGCATAAGTTGTTCTTCGGCTGCTGTTAATTTCATATTCTATAAAATTAGAATTAGTTCTATAAAAATAGAACAATTTTTCAAATAAAAAAACAGTTGGACTGTTTTTTTATTCTATTGTAAACGATTTACAACATTTTTATTACTATTGTCGTATCCGTTTTTTAAATTCACAGTTAATTGCAAATAAGAATTTACTGGTTTATTATCAATTCTTCCTGGCACCCACTGCGTTCCTTTCTCTATAGCTTTTTTAATATCGTCATTGCACAAGCTTACATCTGCTTTTACAAACTCAACTTTTGCAACTTTTCCTTTATCGGTAATTAAAACATCAATAATAACGGTAGTGTCTTTTCCGTTAAAAGATCCTCTTTTACAATTTTTTGTAGCATCTTCAATCTGTTTAAGAATTACCGCATAACCACCGCGATAGGTTGCCATAACATCTACATCCCGATACACAGGAATTTCTCTAACGGTTACTTTTTTTTCTGGAGCAGCTGTTTGCGCATTTAAGGTTACCGAAAATAACACAAAGAATAGGTAAGCAATTTTTGTTTTCATAAGTTAAATAAGTATGTTTTTATTATCTGCAAAAATACAATTTAGTTGCAAATAACATAATTTTTAATTTTTTGGATTTCTTTACTATTTTTACACAAAAAAATTGAACACATTTAACTACAAAAATACTGCGATAAATTATAGTGATTCTGGCAAAGGAAACACCGTTTTACTTATTCATGGATTTTTGGAAGATTCTTCGATGTGGGCAGATCTTACGTCGCATTTAGATAAACGTTACCGAGTTATTTCTGTTGATCTTTTAGGTCATGGAAAAAGCGATTGTTACGGATATGTTCACACAATGGAAGATCAGGCGGATATGCTTTTTGCATTGATTTCTGAATTACGTTTGCGAAAAGTTTCGTTAATTGGGCATTCTATGGGCGGATACATTGGGTTGGCTTTTGCCGAGTTGTATCCTGATAATGTTCGATCGTTGATTCTTTTAAACTCGTCTGCTCAACCTGATTCCGATGAACGTAAAATAAATCGCGACCGCGCCATTGATGTCGTTAAAAAAAACAGTAATGCTTTTATTAGAATGGCGACACAGAATTTGTTCGATAAAGACGCACACAGCCTTTTTACGGATAAAATTGAAGCATTTACCCAACAGGCTTTAAAAACTCCGTTACAAGGAATTATCGCATCTTTAGAAGGCATGAAAATTCGTATCGATCGAGAAGCATTACTTCATTTTAGTCCGTATCCAAAACTGATCATTGCAAGCGAAAACGACACCATTATTCCATTAGATGATATTAAAAATCAGGTTGCTGGTGCCGAAGTTACTTTTGAAATTATTCCAGGTGGTCATGTTTCAACAATAGAACAAGAACCTAAAATAGCTTCAATCATCACGTCGTTTTTAAAGAAAAACAGTTAAACTACTTTTTCTTCAAATACTGTTTCGGGATCTAAAATTGTATTCAATAAAGTAATTAATTCTGCTTTAAAATCAATCAATAAATCATCGGTAATAAACTCGTTTACCGTTCTATCTTCTTTCAAACCAAAAAGCAAATAACCCGATTTTCTATTCTTAAACGAATAAATCCCAGCCTGAATTGGCAAATTGGTATTGCTTTTATACATTAAACCATACATAAGCAATTGGATTGCTTTTTCGAACTTTAAATCATTAGTAATCCCGCCGATTTCTTTTATCTGAACCTGGTTTAAATCTACTTTTCCAGTTTTGTAATCAATAATTCTAACAACATTGTTCCGAATTTCAATTCTATCTGCTATTCCCGATAATTTAACCGCATAAGGTAATTTTGCATCTTCTAAAACAGTTTCTAAAATTTGCTCTAATCCAATTATTGTAACATCGTCACCACTTTCCAACATCTCTTTTTCAAGCATTAAAAAATGATACACGTTACGTTTTGCGACTTCAAACGCCAAGAGGTTTTTACCGTGTTTATCAGCACTTTCGGAGTAATTCAATTTAAACTGACTAACAATTTCGGATTGATACTTTTGTAACATTTCATCAACCATTGCAATGGTTAATTTTTGATCAATCACAGGCTTATACAATTCTTCCAAAGCACCATGAATAATGGTTCCCAAGGTATTTAAGGCGATATTTTCTTCGACCTCGTCTAACTCTCGAATACCCAAAACGCGCTGCATGTAAAACTGCATTGGGTTACGCATATAATTACCAATTGCCGACGGAGAAAAACCTTTATCTGAAGCAATTTCTTTCAATCGATTTTGTAATAATTCCGATTTTTCAATCGCCAAAGGTTCGCTGATCGTGTCCGGTGATTTAGCAAAATAATTATTCACTTTTATGTTATGATTTACCTGCGGATCTAAAACCAACTGCGTTATAAATCGACTTTTTTCTCCTGCATCCAAGCCTTCGGAATTTGAATTATATAACAGATAAATGTTCTTTGCACGCAATAGCAAATGGTAGAAATGGTAGGTATAAATAGCATCTTTTTCTCGGAAAGTAGGCAAACCCAATTCCATTTTAATATCGTGAGGAATGAACGAATTAGACGATTTTCCAGCCGGAAATTTCCCCTCGTTTAATGAAGTGATAATCACATTGTCAAAATCTAAAACCCGACTTTCCAAAACGCCCATTACCTGCAAACCTTCCAACGGTTCGCCCTCAAAAGATACTTCAGCCAAATCTACAACCTGCTTATAAATGGTCAATAATTGTTGGGCGTTTTCAATTACTTTATACTTAAGCTGATAATTTTTAATCTGCGTTAAAACTTGATGAAATGCGTATAGAAACGTAAGCGAAACATCGTCTTTGTTCTGTCGAAGATACGTTCGAATTTCAAAGACAATTTCTTCAATTCTATCGATAATTTCAATAACATCAATGTTCCAATCTTTAATAATTAACTGCAAAAAAGAATTATCAGCGGGAATAAAATCTAACGTCGAGAAATTAAAAAAAGATAAATTTCGTTTATTAATACCATCAACGACCTGCTTTGAAGCCGCCAAATTTTCAATTAACGAATGCGATAAAACATCTAAAACTTCTTTATGATAAAAAGCAGCTTTACTCTTCCCTCGATTTAAAGCATTCACGTGCATTTTGAAGAATTTAGCAAAAAACAACTGAATAGGGTTCGATTTACTGTCGTAATTCATCGTTACATTCAACGATGCAACGGTATTTGGCAAGGCATAAAGCACCGGAATCAACAGATTTTCTTCGGATAAAACAACTGCCGTTTTTTGCAGGTTTTCATTTGATTTTTACGAACATCATGATGAGTTACATAACTAGAAAAAACTATGTCACATATTTTCACAGATTTATGTAAGCTTCCTGCGATACCTGTGTTTATTATATGTG
>JAVXSC010000012.1:0-4996 GCA_036643355.1 Myroides sp. | reverse complement strand
TTTTGACTGTTTGAATTCATCAACAATCCAATCATAAGGATGCGATTTATAGTACGACCAGTTTTGTTTAATTTTACGAGCGAAATATCCTGCGCCATGATCTGGATCGTTCAAAAAAACAGCGTCAGTATCCCAATAAACTTTCGCTAAACCATTCTTTAATAATTTCTGTATAATTTGCTCTTCTGCCTGATTTAATGCGTTAAAACCAGCAAAATAAATCGTTTTAGAGCTATTCTCATTTATAAAAGAATCTATATTATCAACAGCAACTCTATAAACCAATCCTTGATAACCTGAATTTTGCTCTATTAAATGTTTGGTAAACGCGTTATAATAAGTTGGCAACTGATCCCAAAATGTCAGATAATTATCTATTAGAGCACTTCGGTCTTCTGCTTTTACAGACCAATGATTGATATCATCGATGTTTTTAAGATAATCAAAAACATGACTTGGCTTTAGCAAATAACGATCAATTTCATTGAAATCCTGCAAAAGCATTTTTGCCCAATTACTGAATTGCTCAAAATCTTGTTGTGCATTTTGCGGAGTAATTTCTTTATAAACTTCATAAAATTCAAAAAGCTGTTCAACACCCGAAAGCGTATTCATCTTTGAAATTCTTGTAATTAAATCTTCAATACTGATTATTTCTGGTGCAAAAAATGTTTTGTTTGATGTGCTTTTAAAAGCTTCTAATAAAAACAATCTTGCACGTTTATTTGGAAGAACAATAACCGTATTTGTAAAATTCCAATCACAGTCGTCTGCAATTTGCTGTGCTATTTTATGTAGAAAAGAAGTTGTATTCATTTTATAAAAATAAAAAAACGTCCCGACAAATCGGGACGTTTTCAATTTTATTTAAACTGTAAATTATTTTACTAATTTAATTTCTGTACGACGGTTATTAGCGCGTCCTGCAACAGTTTTGTTATCATCGATTGGGTTTTTTGAACCAAAACCTTGAGAAGATAAACGGTTAGCAGAAATTCCTTTAGAGATTAAATACTCTCTAACTGCATTTGCACGATCGTTTGATAATGGGTCGTTGATTTTATCAGAACCTGTACTATCTGTATGACCTTCGATTGCAAATTTAGCATTAGGGAATTGGTTCATAACTTTAGCCATATTGTCTAACACTGCGAAAGATTGCTCTTGGAAAGTAGATTTACCTGTGTTAAACAAGATTGTTTTACCGTACTCGTTTAATTGTTTGATATGCTCTTCTTTCACTTCTGGACATCCTTTGTTAGATGCAGGACCTGCAACTTCTGGACATTCATCATCTTTGTCGAAAACTCCGTCACCATCTGAATCTGGCCAAGGACAACCGTTGTTCGCTTTTGGACCTGCTTCTTCTGGACATTCGTCTTGAGCATCAGGAATACCATCACCGTCTGTATCAGGACATCCGTTGAATTCTTTTAATCCTGGAACTTCTGGACAAGCATCTTCGTTATCAGCAATTCCATCACCATCTGTATCAGGACAACCGTTCATAGCTGCATCACCCGGTTCATAAGGACACTGATCTAAATGATCAGGAATACCATCTAAATCAGAATCAGGACATCCGTTGAATTGTTTTAAACCTGCAACTTCTGGACATTCGTCGTATTTATCTAAAATACCATCACCATCTGTATCTTTTCCACCAAAACGGAAAGATACACCTGCTACGTGCTGTAAATGAGTTGGTACAGAAACATCTTGTGCTCTTATAACACCATCGTCTTCTAACTGATGTTTGTAAGTAGATGATAAGTTTATACCAATGTTTTCAGTAACCCAAAAAGTAAGACCTAAACCTCCGTTAACGTTACCTGAAGATGCTTTTCCTAAGAAAGCGTAACCTCCACCAACGTGAATTGAAGGATCAAACCATTTAGAACCGATTAATCCACCAATACTGTATCTGAATTGACCGTCAACACCATAGTACATTAAATCCGAAGGATCTACTCTTCTTTGTCCGCTAAAATCCGCACCAATTAAGTTACTATTAGCATCCATTACTGTTTTTTTCATTTTGTTTACAGAACCTGTAATACCAAATGAAACATTAGCACCTAAATAACGAGATACATTTAAAACAGAAGCTGACGGTAAAATACTCCAGTTATCTGTTTGGAAATATTGACCAAAACTGTCTGCAAAGTCTGTGGCAACACTTGAACGACCACCGTCCAAAGCATTAACACCCACGGTAATAGCCCATGGCTGATCAGCATTTTGTGCTTGTGTAGCTGTTCCAGCTAGCAACAAAGCAGCTGCAAATACTTTTAATTGTTTCATAACTATTCAATTTTCTACTTTACGTAATATTTTCACAAAAATAAATTGTTTAAACGAATATACAAAATAAATTAGTGAAAGCTTTAACATTTTTATAAGATTTTTTTAAACTACCCCTAACTCTTTGGCTACTTCAGCGAAGGCTTTGATGGCTTTATCTAAATGTACTTGTGTATGTGCCGCAGATAATTGCACACGAATACGCGCTTTATCTTTTGGTACAACCGGGAAGAAAAACCCAATTACATAGATACCTTTTTCTAGTAATTTATCTGCCATTACCTGCGATAACTTGGCATCGTACAACATTACAGGAACAATTGCAGAATCGCCATCAATGATATCTAATCCAGCATCTTTCATACCTTTTTTAAAGTAGTTGGTATTCCATTCTAACTGATCTCTTAACTTGGTATCTTTCTTTAGTAATTCGAAAACCTTTAAAGATGCACCAACAATTGAAGGAGCTAATGAATTTGAAAACAAATATGGACGCGAACGCTGACGCAAAATTTCAATGATTTCTTTTTTAGCAGTTGTATATCCACCCATTGCACCACCTAAAGCTTTACCTAACGTTCCGGTAATAATATCCACACGACCCATTACGTTTTTAGCTTCCAAAGTTCCTTTACCTGTAGCACCGATAAATCCGGCTGCGTGGCATTCATCAACCATAACCATAGCATCATACTTATCTGCTAAATCGCAAATTTTATCCAACGGAGCAACCAATCCGTCCATAGAGAAAACTCCATCGGTAACAATTAATTTGAAACGACGACCATCGGCTACAGCTTGTTGCAACTGCTTTTCTAAATCAGCCATATCGTTATTTTCGTAACGGTAACGCGCTGCTTTACATAAACGAACTCCATCAATAATCGATGCATGATTTAAACTATCAGAAATAATACAGTCTTCGGCACCTAACAAAGGTTCAAAAACACCACCATTTGCATCAAAAGCAGCGGCGTACAAAATAGTATCTTCGGTTCCGTAAAAATCAGCAATTTCTTGTTCTAATTTTTTGTGGATATCTTGTGTTCCGCAGATAAAACGAACAGACGACATTCCGAAACCATGTGTATCCAAAGCATCTTTTGCTGCCTGAACAACTTCCGGGTGTGACGACAATCCCAAATAATTATTCGCACAAAAGTTCAAAACTTTTTCGCCTGTACTAATTGTGATTTCAGCATCTTGCGGCGATGTTATAATGCGTTCTTTTTTATACAAACCATTGTCTTTAATGGTATCGATTTCTGTTTGTAAAAACTCTTTAATAGCTCCGTACATAGTTTTATGATTTGTTTTATTTTTAAGATTGATATGTTACAAATTTATTATTTTTAAATCGTCTTGAATATACAACAGCGTCTTTTTTGCGATTTCGTAGCCCATTTCTTCAATTGCCAAGGCATAATCGTTAATCTGTTTGGTGTATTTTGCTTGTTCTTCACCCGTTTTATAGTCTATGATATAAGCTTTGTTTCCGCTTATTGCAACACGATCGGGTTTTATGTTTTTGAACGATTCATGTAAAATTGGTCGTTCGTTGTAAATTATATTTTCTTTATTGAAGAAAGGCTGCAAATCTATATGCTGAACAATTTCTGTGATTTTTTCTGATATTTCGGTTTCTTCCGTTGCAGATAACATTCCTTTCGATACCGCATTTTTAACCACAAAAGCAATATCATCAACCGTAATAATTTCAGCCAGCAGTTCGTGTATCAAATTTCCCTTTTCAATGGCGTGCTGCTGTTTGGTATCCCACATAATTGCTTCGCGCTTTGCAATTTTTATTACCGATTGATCTATTGGTTTTTCGACCGATTTTATCACGATTGGTTTTAAATGTTGATCGGTTTTTTCGGCAGAAACTTTCACCGGATTTCCAAAATCATAATTCAATTCATTTTCAGAAAATCGACCTAAATCTTCTAAATACGTCACAAAAAATGCAGCTAAAGTATTTGGTAACGTTCCGGTTTTTGATCGTTTGTAATTACTGATAATGTATAATTGTTCTTCGGCACGCGTTAATGCTACATACAAGACATTCAAATTATCAAGTAGTTCTTCCTGCTTTTTTTGATCGAATAAACGTTGCGCAGTTTCACCATACATTTTTACGTCGTTTTTTAAATCGACCAATGCTTTCGGGATAACCAGCTGATCGTTTTCTTCTAAATCGACCCAAATTTTATCGCGCGATTTTGAAAAATCTTCATCGGCAAACGGATAAATCACCACCGGAAATTCCAATCCTTTTGATTTATGAACTGTCATTAATCGCACGGCGTTTTCATTTTCAGGCGATGGAATACTCAATTTATGATAATTCTGTTCCCAATAATTTAGAAAATCAGCGATTGTGGATTGATTTTTTACGGTTCGTTCTAAAATCAAATCTAGAAAATACTGTACATAAGCTTCGGTTTTTTTGGTAGGGATAAATGCCGAAACCATTAATTCTACCGCAACGTACAAATTGTTTTTACGGAGTTCTTTAAAGTTGATTTCGATACCAAAGGTTTTAAGATAATTCTGAAAATCGGTTTCACTATCCATCAACATTCCCTTCACAATCACATCGTGAACTTTGGCATCTTTCAGAATAAATCGACCAACGTAATACAAAATCAGTGCTTTTGCTTCTTTATCGTGATTGTTCTTTAAAAATCGT
>JAVXSC010000011.1:0-32104 GCA_036643355.1 Myroides sp. | reverse complement strand
TGTGACCCGACTGGGGCTCGAACCCAGGACCCCAACATTAAAAGTGTTGTGCTCTACCAACTGAGCTATCGAGTCTTTGCTTTAAAAAACCTAAATAATATCTGTTATTAAAGTGGTGCAAATGTAAAATTACTTTTAATAAAAACAAAGCTTTTTGTTTAATTTTTGGTAACACAAGCGTATTTTAAATTGAACTTATCCTTAAAATTCTTTACAAAAAATTTAAAATACTGTTAGTGAACTTCCTACATACTTTTAAATTAATAAATTAAACGACCCTGAGTCTGTCAAAAAAACTATTAAATACAGATTATGTTTATTACAATTAAAAATTTATGAATCTTTATTCAGATCAACTTTGGGTAAAACTATACTGAAACAAATCTATTTAATAAAAAATAATGAATTGTTTTCAAGATTGTTTCTACTGCTAGCATTTACCAAAAAACTTATGTTACGCATGATAGTGATATGGTTGTTAGAACAGATTACGAATAAACAAAATGAATGAAAAAAAACATTAATTACTATACTACTTATTGCAGTAGTGATTGGTATATCTTAAAAATTCATCTTATAAAGTCATCTACATCATATTCAATAAAAAAATGTATATTTGCCCATCAAAAAAATAAGAAATGATATTATCTAACTTAAAAAAGGGAAAGAAACAGAACTTACGTAGCAAATCGTGAGTCATTTTCCTGTGGTTAGAAACCAGATAATATAAGGAGCCTGTCATCACGACAGGCTCTTTTTTTGTTTATAATTCAACAACATACACCTAATCTATGAAAGTATTAAAATTTGGAGGAACTTCAGTAGGAAGTCCGGAGCGTATCGAGCAGTTATTGCCAATCATCAAATCACAAACGGCAGACAAACATCTTGTGGTGTTGTCAGCCGTTTCAGGGACCACAAACGATCTTGTAACATTATCGGAACTTTATTCGAAGAAAGAAAACATTGCTGCCCGAAAACACATCAATTTCCTTTACAACAAATACAGAATATTTACAGACGAATTATTCAAAACCCCAGAAGGTAAAGCTGAAGCTCAAGCATTTATCGATCAAATTTTTGAACTGCTTTACAGTTTCGAAAACACAGATTTCACAACAAGAGAAGAACGAATTGTATTGGCTCAAGGTGAAATCATCTCCACTACCCTGTTCCACTTGCATTTAAAAGAAAAAGGAATTTCATCTGTATTACTTTCTGCTTTAGATTTTATGCTTATCGATCATGAAAACGAACCGGATATTGATTATATAAGAGAATATTCCAACAAAGAATTGGAAAAATATCCTCATGAAAATATGTTCATCACCCAAGGATTCATCTGCAAAAATGCGCAAGGAGAAACCGATAATTTACGCCGAGGAGGATCTGATTATACCGCTTCGCTTTTAGGGGCTGCGTTACAGGTAGAAGAAATTCAGATTTGGACAGATATTGACGGTTTCCATAACAATGATCCACGATATGTTCCGAATACCAAGCCTATTGCTCATTTAAATTTTGATGAAGCTGCCGAACTTTCGTACTTCGGCGCAAAAATTCTGCATCCTCAAAGTGTATTTCCTGCACGTAAATTCAATGTACCCGTGCGTTTGCTTGATACCATGAACCTAAAAGCATCAGGAACTTTAATCTCAGGCAAAACAACCAACCAGAACCAAATTGTTGCCATTGCAGCAAAAGACGGTATTACGGCGATCCGCATACAATCGTCGCGAATGCTAATGGCGTATGGCTTTTTAAGACAGGTTTTCGAAGTGTTTGAACGATACAAAACTCCGATTGACATGATTACCACTTCAGAAGTTGCTGTTTCACTTACAATAGATCAAACCGAATATCTGCCTGAAATAATAGCAGAACTAGAATCTTTCGGAATGGTTGAAACAGACAGCGATCAATCAATCATTTGCATAGTGGGTGATTTCAAGAAAAACAATCACGGACATGCCACCATAGTTTCCGAAGCCGTGAAGCACATCCCAATCCGCATGATTTCTTATGGCGGAAGCGAAAACAACATTTCGTTACTTGTGCCATCAACCTATAAAATTGAAACATTAAGATCGTTACATAACAGATTATTTTAGTATGATCCATCAAAAAAGACTGTTCTCATCATAAAGGACAGTCTTTTGATTTTTTTATAAGAAATCTGTAACAGATCTTACTAAAGAAATGAAAAATTAAGGATTTACTGTAACTTCCAAGGTAGCAACCGTAGTGTTTTCGCTGTTATTTAAGTAAAGTGTATTTTCTGATACAACATAATTTGTAGTACTCTGCAATGCTTTGTTAAACTGTGTTTCGGTTTCCAAATTGCCGCATGCCATTTCTGTAGATGTAATTTCAGATAACTTAATACTGTTACTGCCTGTAAATTCTAATTTAGCACCAAAACTATTACAACCAAGGTTTCCGGTAACTGTTTTAAGATCTTCGAATTTTATGTAGGGATATTTTGAAAACGTGGTATCTAACACAACCTGCACGCCGTTCAACTCTTTTAGCTGCCATTCTTTTCCCAATATTTCCTTTGGATCTGATGTAACTTCTGTAGTTTCTACTTTCAAGTTTTCTGAATTTTCTTCTGTTTTTTTGTCGGCACATGCTGTTGTAATAACTGATAGTACAGCAATAAGTAAAATCTTTTTCATCTGTTATAAATTACGGTTATTACCAAAGTTAATTAAATTCTTCTCAATAACATCATTTATTAACCGTAACCAATAGGAAAAAAAGAAGATTTGTATTTCCATTGTTTAATAAAGAAGTGAACATTTAACGTATAAAAATTCAACCAAAATTTATTATTCTATCAATTTAAAAACAAAAAAAGTCTGCAAGCAATTGCAGACTAGAGCTAAAGAAAATGCCTTATTTAAAACATTTAAGATTTTCAAAAATAGTTATAAAAAAACAACCGATAAATTAGAATTCAATTAGAAAATTCAAGTGCTTATCCTTTGTAATTAAAATGCCATTTTTTATCGTTTTTAAAATACAATTAACAATAAAAACCGGTGAATGTTTGAAACAGAGCCATATAATTTTTTTATTTTTACATCGATTTAAATAGTTCAAAATAACTATTCAATTAATCAACAACCGTAAGGAAAAGCTTTATATGGCAAAAAATACACAGACAGAATTTAACAGTAGAAAACTGTTTACCTATATAACAAAAGAGAAAAAAGATGTAGCCAGTATCTATATCTATGCCATTCTTAGTGGTTTGGTGCAGTTAAGCATACCGTTGGGCATACAGGCAATTGTAAGTTACGTAATGGGTGCCACTATGGTAACCTCTTTATATATTCTGATTGGTTTTGTTGTGTTCGGAACCTTCTTGGCGGGATTTTTCCGTATTCGTGTTATGCAGATTATCGAAAAAATCCAACAGAAACTATTTGTTGAATATTCGCTGGCATTTGCTGAAAAACTACCTAAAACCAATCTGGCAACAACCAAAAAATACTATCTGCCCGAATTGGTCAATCGTTTTTTTGATGTTCCCAATCTGCAAAAAGGTATTTCGAAAATCTTGCTTGAAATTCCAACTGCCTTAATTCAAATCGTATTCGGAATTATATTATTATCTTTCTATCACCCGTGGTTTCTGGTTTTCGGAGCGTTGGTATTTATCCTTGTCATCGTTATTTTCAAATTTACCTCTAGTTCGGGTATCGAATCAAGCTTGAAAGAAAGCGATAAAAAATACGAAGTAGCATCGTGGCTGGAAGACATTGCCGGATCGGTAAAAACATTCAAGATCAATTCTAAAAGCGATACGCATTTAAAAGGAACAGACAACCGGGTGGTATCATACCTTAAACATCGTACCAGCCATTTTAAAGTATTACTGCTGCAATATTGGACCATTGTTCTTTTCAAGGTACTTATTACGCTGCTGATGCTTTCCATTGGCACCTACCTGCTTATCAACCAAGAGCTGAATATCGGAGCTTTCGTTGCTGCAGAAATTGTTGTATTAACGATACTTACCGCCGTTGAAAAACTGATTAAAAGTCTGGAAAGTTATTATGATGTGATTACATCGCTGACCAAATTGAGTAAAGTAACCGAATTACCAGAGGAAAACGATTCCAACATTGAAATTCCTGACAGCAATGATGGTATGGAAGTTATTTTTAAAGATGTCAGCATTCATTTTAACGATCAGAAACCTATCATCAACAACATTAATTTTGAAATACCCGAAAACAGCCTAACCGTTATAAAAGGTTATTTGGGATCGGGCAAATCGTTGCTTTTGAACATGATGGCAGGTTTTTACGAACCTACCAACGGAACTATTTTGTTTGATAAAGTACCTTTAAGCAACATAAACAAAGCTACTTTCAGGGAACAAACCGGTATTTATCTGGAAGACATGCACATTATTAAAGGAACGCTTTTAGACAATATTACGCTTGATAAAGAAAATTATCAGACACAAGATGTATTGAATTTAGCCGAAGAATGGGGTATCGAAGATTTTTCGAGTCAGTTTACACAAGGCTTATTAACTCCGTTAAGCGATACCGATACCGAACTTTCTTTCAGCTCGCGAAAAAAAATATTGCTGCTGCGTGCCATGTTAGGTAATAAACGACTGTTGTTGCTGGAAGATCCTGTTGACGGTATGGATCAGGATTTTGCAGAGAAAATGACTGCTTATCTAAAAAAGATCAAATCGGAAACAACCATTGTAATTGTTTCAGAAAACGAAGAATTAGTCAATGTGGCAGATCATATCTTTTCGGTACAAAACGGCAGCGTCATCCATATTAAATAAATTAAAGAAACAACATCGATGAAACCAAAATCGTTTGAAAATATATACCATGTTCACAGAAATTCACGAGTAAAAAGGTGGTTCTATATTATTATGGCACTCGCTATTATTACCCTTTTTCTCCCGTGGACACAAAATATAAAAACTACGGGGACAGTAACTACGCTTTATCAGGAACAACGTCCGCAACTTCTTAATTCGCCCATTCCCGGTAGAATTACGAAATGGCATGTAAAAAACGGAGACTTCGTTAAAAAAGGCGATACCATACTGCAATTATCCGAAATTAAGGAAGATTATATGGATCCATTGCTTCTTTCGCGTACCGAAGATCAGGTGGAAGCAAAAAAAGGGGTGCGTGATTTTTACGAAGCCAAAATTGGAACTACCGATGCCCAGCTAGATGCATTGAACAGTTCGCGCGAACTGAAACTGCAACAGCTAAAAGTAAAAATTCAGCAACTGAACAACAAACTGGCTGCCGAAGAAGCCGAATTAAAAGCAGCAAACAACGAACTGAACCTTTCGGCAGACCAATACGAACGTCAGCAAAAAATGTACGATGAAGGCTTGGTATCGCTTACACAATTCCAACAACGCAGTGTATCGTATCAAAACGCGCTAGCCAAGAAAACCGCTGCCGAAAACAAACTGGCACAAACGCGCCAGGAAGTTATCACCGTAAACATAGAACAAAATGCCACCGTGCAGGATTATACAGAAAAATTGAGCAAAATTCAAGGTGAGCGTTTTACAAGTATGGGCCAGATCGAAAGCAGTTCGGGCGAAATTGCCAAACTGGAAAATCAAATGTCGAACTATAAAATTCGTCAGGGATTGTATTTTGTTCTGGCATCGCAAGACGGGCAGATTGTTCAACTGACCAAATCGGGGATCGGCGAAATACTGAAAGACGGCGAAAGCATCGGTTCCATCGTTCCATTAAATGTAGACTATGCTGTTGAAATTTACATAAAACCGGTAGATCTACCGCTAATAAAACCCGGGCAACGCGTTATGTGTATTTTCGACGGTTTTCCTGCAATCGTTTTTTCGGGATGGCCCAACACAAGTTACGGAGTCTTTGCAGGTAAAGTAATTGCCGTTGAAAGCAACATAACCACTAACGGACTTTTCAAGGCACTGGTTGTTGAAGAGAAAGGTAAAAAACCATGGCCGCCTCAAATAAAAATGGGTGCCGGTGTTCAGGGAATCGCTATTTTGAACGATGTGCCGATCTGGTACGAACTGTGGCGAAACATCAATGGTTTCCCTGCTGATTATTATACCGTGAAAACCGATAAATCTACCCAGAAGAAATGATAAAGTTCCACAATATCGTTTTTACCTTACTAATGTTTGTTAGCATTGCCGGTTTTGGGCAGGATACATTGCGCATGAGCCACAAAGAATTTATTTCTATTGTGAAGAGTTATCATCCGCTGGCTTACAACTACCGTTTACAAAATCAGATTGCAGAAGCCGAAATTCAAAAAGCCCGAGGAAATTTCGATCCTTTGATTGATGCCAAAAACGGTTCTAAAACAATAGACGGAACAGAATATTACAAGCAGACCAATGTGGGTTTGGAAATTCCTACCTGGTACGGTATCGAACTAAACGGGAGTTACAACTACATTAACGGACAAAAACTGAACAACAGCGATACCAAAGGCGGTTTGTATCAGTTTGGCGTAACCGTTCCATTGGCTAAAAACCTTTTCTATGATACCCGCAGGGCGCTGTTAGATCAGGCAAAATCTGCTTTACAAATGACGCAGGCAGAACAAAAACTGCTTACAAACGAGCTACTGCTTAACGCCGATAATGCCTATTGGAACTGGGTACGTTTATATGAAAATTATCTGTTGCAAAGTCGTACCGTTTCTATAAACGAAGAACGGCTGATCCTTACCAAAAAAACCTACGAATATGGCGAACGTGCAGCCATTGACACTACCGAAGTGGTTTCGCAACTGCAAAGTTACGAAGTAGAAAAGCAGGACGCTTACCTTAAGTTTATAAAAGCCACGCAAGAACTTTCGCTTTATCTATGGACCGAAAACCAGCAACCTTATGATGTGGAGCAGCTGATTATTCCATCGCAGAAAATAACGCAGGCAGAATCGTATGAAAATTATGGTGTGCTGTTAGCATTAATCGATCAACGAGATATTAACCGACATGCTGCATTGCAATATTATCAACAAAAATTCAATATTCTGGAAAGTCAGCGCAGGTTGAAAAGACAAAGTTTGCTGCCGAAATTAGATTTTACCTATAATTTTTTCAACAAAGAAAGTTATGAAACCGAATTACTGCCCCTTTTTGAAAACAATTACCAGTACGGTTTAAAGCTCGAAATTCCTATATTTTTAAGACAGGCACGCGCTGATTACCAGATTGCCAAATATAAAATTGAACAAAACCAGTTTGATGCCGATTACAAACAACAGGAATTGCATGCAAAAATTACTGCATATAAGAATGAAGTTATAAGTTATCAGTCGCAAATCAGCCTCATGCAAAATAATATTGAAAACTACAAACGTTTATTAAATGCCGAAGAAATAAGGTTCAGCAACGGTGAAAGTTCACTTTTTTTAATCAACACCCGTGAAAATAAATTATTAGAAGCAGAACAAAAACTGTTAGACCTTCAGTTGAAATTCATTAACAGCTATAACCAGCTAAAATGGTTTAATGAAAATTTTGAAAGTAACTAATAAGGATTGTACTTTTTAAAATAAATATTATTAATTTGTGTTTGATGTTTCTTTTGGCGTAGTTTTAAAATACAAGAATGTAAAACATTACGATAGAGATTTCCGGCAGAACAAATTGACGAATCACGTCATTTTAATCTGTACGATATAGCAAATCCAGAAAAAGAACGGTTTAACATTCAACCTACCGGCAACTATAAAAACAGGCTATGTTTTTTTTAAGGAAATCCTGTAAATCAGGATCCGCCTAATTCTTAATATATCACTCAAATAAACTTAAATAAATATAAAACGCTATATGAAATATTTATTTGATTTATTATAGGGACCGCCATCACTTCGAGTAGATTTTTCTTAATACTAATGAAGGAAAATCGATTGAGAAGTTTGGTATTGAAAGTTCATGACAGGCTTGAACTGACGAAAGTTTGGTAAATTTTAATTGGCATAAAGTTTCCGATAATTTTCTAAACTAATTTTAAAAATGCGGTAATAAAGCATATTTGGAAAACGTTATCTTTAAGCCATACTAAAGCTAAATTCATGAAGGACTTTTATAAAATTCTGTTTTCCATTATATCGTTTATTATTGCATTATCCATTACAATATATTCACACAACGAAACTATTTTAACTTTATTACTTCCTCTTTTGTTAACCGGAGTAGCTATTCCACTGAATGAAGCATTATTTAAAAAAGGTAATTTTAAAACAATTTTCACCAATAGTTTTAAATATTCGTTTCTAGTAAGTTCATTAATATATATCAGCGGATATGTTTTTTTTGCTGTAAAACCTTTATTCTTTTAAGATGAAAGTAATTTTAAAAATTTTAGCTGCAATTCTGTTAGCAACCTTGGTAATATCAAATATCTTTTTCGGAGGTATTAATATAATTGAAGGAAAAAATTTATTCCTTCCTTACTCAGATACTGAATTTGCACCAAATTATACTCCTAAAAAATTTGACTTAATAAAAAAAGGTCAGACGATTAAAGAAGTAGAAAAAATTCTTGGTAAACCTCTTTTCGAATATAAAGATTCAATTATCAATAGTATTGAATATGTTTACACAAGTGATGGAAAATTAAAGAAAAACAACAAAGATGGTGATTTTGCCTGGTATCGATCAACAATATATTTTGACAGCGTGAATGAAGTTTCAAAAATAGACAAAGGTTGGAGTTTTGATTAAAACATTCTTCGAAGATTTTATTTTAAAGTTTATAATTAAGCATGTACAATTTCAAAAATAAATTCTACCAAAAATTATTTCCCCAAATATCAGCATCAAGCACAAATAGTTAAAAAACAAATAAAACAGGTAGTGGAAAACTAATTCTCTGTAGCAGATGCACTTTGGGCATAATCTGGTGTAAGTATCAAAATGCATGAAAATGCTATAGAAATGTGCTCCGAAGAACATTATATACAAAATGAATTTGTATTATCACTGTCCTTTTTTGGAAAGATTATTACCCAAAAGTAGAACTAAGAATATGTCAACAACCAAAACCTTTTACCTGTTCAGCGTTTTGATCCTAAAGGTCAGCTAACTGAAAGAACATACACATAGCATGAGGTGCACCCCCCCGCAAAAAAAAATTCATCCATGCCACTTTGCATTAAAATACAAGAGCTAGTGATTTCAATATCACAAAACTTATATGGAAATCAGACTAAATACTATAGCAAACCAGCTACCGGACTAAATTTTCCCTTTTATAATTATTTTACAAATACGTGCTTATTTTAATTATCTTTAATTTTGAATAAAAATTATTTATTTATGAAACATACATTACTTTCCGCACTTTTTTTAAGCTGCTTTTTAATATCATGTTCTACACACAAGCGCTCGCACATAAAAGCAGACGAGGAATTTGTTGTTGAATTTAAGAAACCCGCAACCAGAGGCGGTGCACTTGAAATTGGCCTGCAAGGTTTATTTTTGGGAGCTAACTATCTGGCGGAGCAAACAGCAAAATCACTTACAAGCAACTATTCTCAATCGTTATCTGTGAATGATTATTACAACCTACACTCTGGAAATCTGGAAAAAACCTATAATGAAATCCATATAAAAAAATATGCCAAACCTATTGAAAAAGAAGATAAAAATGAACTAACCGTTACCATTAGAGATGAAATAACTAATCTTCCAAAAACAAGAGGAACTAATGCTGCTCTTATGGTTGAGGACTTTGTTCGACAAAAAGAAGATGATTTACTGAGTTTTCATGCTGTAATTGAAATCTTAAACGATCCTGAAAATCCCGGAGTAAGCAGATTAAGTTTTAACCAACTTAGAATATTTTTTTCTAAGACAAGAGTTTACTCAGATGAAAATCTTAATGCCATTGTATCTGTTCAGATTGAAGGGCAGTGGAGAAATACAGACGGCTCACCGAATAAAGGAATTCTTATAGAACAGGAATACGACTTTAAAAACCTTAAATACGGAGCGGACAATCAAATTAAAGAACCATTACTTTCCCCTTGGTATTATGATATTCCCATTACATCTGAAATAGAAAATAATTCTGAATTCGGGGTTGTAAAAGTAAATGTACAGGTAAGAGAATACGAAGGAAGTAAAAGCAAATACATTAATAAGCTGCCAAATATTTTAAGTGATAACAAGAACGCCATTGTAAAGGACGGAGCATCGACCATCGAAAAAATTATAAAATAAATAATATGTCCTATGAAAGACAACATAACATATTTACTTTCGAATAAAATATCTGTTTTTTTATTGTTTTTTTGGATTTCCAGCAGCTTTTCACAAACAAACATTGAACTTATGCTTCCTGAAGGAATTGTAAGTAATAACTTATCAATAACAAAAAATAATAAACTTACACAACTTGTTTTTAACGAAAATGAAAGTAACAAAATTATTGTCTGGGATCTAATTCATAACAAACAAAAATTCAATGTTAGTCTATCTTCTTCTGTTCGTTCTTTAGCCTATGAGAAATCGGATAAGTATATTTATGTTTCTACCAATGATAGTATTTATATTTTAGATTCAGAAAACGGAAATATCATTAATCAGAAAATTGGAAGTAATTATATTCACAAAAATTTTTCTCCTTTTATAAATGATAGTTTTTTGCACATAAAAGGTAGTGAGCTTCACCTCACGAACATTACTACTTCCGAAAATAAAAAAATACACTTAAATGAAGTAGATAATTATCCTGTTAGCATAAATTATGATTCAACCAGTCAATTACTATTTTTATTTAACATTGATCTCAGTATTAATTTATATGATAAAAATCTACTTTTTCAGGGAAAAATTTCTTTTAACGAATATTATAATGAAGTTTATACTTTTGAAAATAACATAATTACCTATAACAATTTAGGAACGTCAAAAATTTTCAAAACTTATGATATAGAATCACTTAAACTAAAACATGAGGTTTCTATTAAAGAAAATAATGATAATCCTGCCTATTACAATAAATCTAAAAAATATATTGATTTTCATCAGAATAAAGTTTTTTTGTACGAAGAAAATCATATCCAAATCAAAGATGTTACAACAGATAAAATCATAAAATCAATACCTTTAAAAACACACGAAGTTCATGAGATTGTTTTATCTGAAGATAAAAAATCACTATTGGTTTATGGAATAAAACCAGATGTATATAACGAAAGAGAAGTTTTTGTCTATGACCTTACAAATTACAGTTTAAAAACATTTGATAATCCAATCGAGAATCAAAACAATTGGTCAAATACAATTTTGTTCGATGAGGAAAACTTTTTTGTATATCGTTTTACCGAAAATCAGATCACTAAAAACTCAATTCAAACAGGAGAATTAGTAAACAGCTTCAGTAGTTTAGATAATAGGAAAATAAGCACTTATCCTACCGAGCCAATTCTTATTGACAACAAATACATACTAGTGATTCTTGAAGATGAAAATTACAAGAAAAACATTGCCTGTTTAGAACTAAAAAGCAACACTTTACTTTGGATTTCTGAAGAAATAGATAACGGTTATTTTAGCTTAAAAATTGAAGACAAAGTAATAACTGTCATCAATGAAGGTTATCCAAATAATAACTATACAGTTCTTGACATTGAAACCGGCAGAAAAATATTTCACGAAAAATCAGAAGAAAAAATAAACATCTATCCGATAGGAAAAGACAAAATTTTAAAAATTTCTAATTTTCAAGGTGGAGATTGGAAAAACACAACCTATGAACTTCATATTTCAGAACATATTGTATCTGAAAATAAATCTACTTTACACAAAGTTTCTTTAGAAAACAGTAATTTCCCTAATGATATTCTAATAGTTGGCAATTATTTATATATAAAATTCTCAGACAAACTTTTAACGCTTTCTATTGATGATTTATCAAAACCAATACACTCTGAAACTATAGAAATGAAGGATTGTAAATTGATTGACATCTATGACAACCAAAATTTATACATTCATAATATAAACAATGAAAAATCTTTCAGAGCTTACGATTTGAAGAATAAAAAACAAATTCTTGAAACCGAAAATTTTTATTTTGTAAGTTACAACAAACCTTTAAATCAAATTCTGCTCAAGGATAACCAAAGTAATTTATATCTTTTTAACATAGCTACACAAAAACTAAGTCAAACCGAAGTAAATCTTAATAAAACCAACGATCTTAAGATATTTCACAACAGATGGCTTGTTTACAAAAACGATAAAAATGAAACAATTTTCGATTTAAAAAATAATAAAATCAAGCATCATTTAGATGAATTTCTTGATATAAAATCTTTAAGCAAAGACGGAAATATTTACTGTTATCATGATAAAATAAAGTACTCAAAAAACAGTTCTGACTTTGTAAGTCTGGCTAATCAAATAACTATTACTGACAATGCTTCCAATTTTTCGTTTGGAGCTAATTCTGATGAACTTGTATATTTTGATAATAACAGGCTTTTAAACATTTTAAATTTACCGAAGAAAAGTATTAAGTCTTTCCCACTTTTTTCACCTTCAAGTTATGATACCCAATACAAAAAATTAAGCCCGAATCTTTTTCTTGCAAGTAATAATACAGATCATTCATCCTATGAATATAAGATTGTAGATACAAACTCTAGCAAAACAGTAAATTTATCAGAGAATACCTCTAGGATTGATCACTTTGAAATAAAAAACGAGTATCTTTTTATTAAAGAAAGTAATAATATATTAAAGATTTTTAATCTAAATAATGCAGAACAAGTATTTGAAACCACTTCATTCAGTCATAAACAACTCCATAATAATCTTGTGATCTTTGATGATTCAAAAAAAATATACTTGTATAGTATAAAAACCAATCGAATTTTATGGGAAAGCGAAATACCAAGAAAAAACTATAAAAGCTATTTTAGTGATATTTTAGATAATACTGTATTTGTAATAAATGAAGATGCTATTTTTGCTTTGGATATTAAGAACGGAACTTTGAAGTCAACTCATTCCCTACTTTCTACAGTAAGTTTTTTATATAGTAATCCAATAATTATCAACTCTGAAACCAAGCAAATCCATATCAAAACAGGAAATGATCTCACTTCAAAATATCAAACTCTTGAATTTAAAAACAATAAATTTTCAGCATCAGATAATGCAATAAAAAATGAGATTGACATCACTAAATTAAAAGAAGAATATAATGTTGATCAAGATGATCTATTTTCATTAAACAATTCTCTTTTAGGTGTATATAAACATCACTCAAATATTTTTTCGGTTTATGATACGCAATCAAAAACAACACTATTTGAGCAAAATATTCCAATAAATAACTCAACCCTTACCTGGGAAGTTTTAGAAAATGAAAAAAAGATTTTCATGTATAACAATTCAGGAAATGTTTTATTGATTGATTATAAGAGCAAAACAGCAACCGAACATAAAATTGACGGAAATAATTTCAGAACACACAACAACCATATATATGTTTCTAATTACGGGAAAAAGGTTGATGTTTATGAGCTTGGAAATTCTGAAAAACTTAAGAATTTATATTCCCTTGTTCCTATGTCCGGCAAAGAATATATGTTTTATACCGATCAAGGATATTACATTTCAACCAAAGAAGCTGCAAAAAACCTACAATTTAAATTAAATGAAAAACTATATAGTTTTGAACAATTTGATTTGATTTATAATCGTCCTGATCTGGTTCTAAAAGAAATGAAAAGCACAAATACCGATTTAATCAAAATGTACGAAAAAGCTTTTCAAAAAAGAATTAAACGTCAAAATTATTCAATTTCTAACCTTTCAGGTGCAGCACCTACAATAGAAGTCATCAATAAAAACAAGCTGTTTGAAACTAATAAAAATTCTTTTACTCTTGAAATAAAAGCAGATGCAAAAACAGACAGGCTTTCAAAAATTATAATAAAAGTAAATGATAATCCGTATAAAGAAATACCAACTACTTCAACATCTTCTTCTATTACTGAAAACATCATTTTAAATAAAGGTTCAAACAGTATTGAAGTATACGCTGTCAATAGTAAAAACATAAGAGGAATTTCTGAAAAAACTAACATTTTATACAAAACAGAAGAAGTAAAAAGCCCTAAAGTTTACTTTTTTGGAATTGGGGTTTCTAACTATAACAATGATAAATTTAATCTGAAATATGCTTCAAAAGATATTAAAGATATGGTTATTGCTTTGACAGAAAGATATAAAAACATTGATATTAATTTACTATTAGATAAAGATGTTACTATTGAAAACATTAAAAAAATCAAGCAAAAATTAGCACAAACCAACACTGATGATCTAGTAATAATTTCGTTTTGCGGACACGGCGTTTTAGATAAAGATTACAACTGGTATTTTGCTACTCACGATTTAGACTTTGAAAATCCCGAAAAAAGAGGCTTTTCTTATAATGAACTGGTTGAACTAACCAACAATAGTAAATCGAGACAGAAATTAATTACAATTGATGCCTGTCACAGTGGAGAAATCGATTCTGAACAACAAGAAACCGATATAGCGCAAGATATTAATCATGAAAACGACACTTTAACAGATACTGAAAGTAAAATTGCAGTTACAAAACGTGGTGCTATTGCAAGAAAAACAACTAAAGACGGGGGAACTACTTCTTTTGCACTAATGAAGCAAATGTTCTCTGAATTAGAATCTGCAAACGGAACCATCGTTATTTCGGCTTCAGGAGGAAAGGAATATGCTTTTGAAGGAGGAAGCTATAAAAACGGAGTATTTACCTACTCTATTTTAAATTTGCTTTATAACAGCGTGTGGAATACATTAAAAATATCCGATCTACAAAGAACAGTTATAAAAAATGTATATGATTTAACTGACGGAAAGCAACAGCCCAACGTAAGAACAGGTACACTAAACTACGATTGGATTGTTTGGTAACTTACCATATTTAAAAAAGGCAGCTCAATTATTTTGGAGCTGCCTTTTTTATTACAGAGCACTTCAAATCATTCTTTAACAATCTCATAAACAAACTCCGTACTAAATCCATCCATCTTACCAGATACAGCCGATCCTTTGCTACTTCTGGTTTGGTTATAAGAATCTTGTAAAAAAGATTCTAAAGGATTTTGATTTGCACTTCTTTCACCTCTTGTAGAAACCGTTGACTGGAAGTTGAGTGGTTTGTCTGACGCAAATCCCTTTAAAACCAATCTTTCATAAGGTGGCCCAAAAGAGTATACACAATCTTTAAAAACCATTGTCTGTCCCGGTGCCAATCTTCTTTCATTATCATTCAAAGAACAATCGCTGCTTGGAAAAAACGGATTGATTTCTCCCGCTGTATTAATCTCTACAATACTTATATAAATTGTTTTTTTACTTTTATTAGTTACCTGCAGTACCACAAAATCTTGTTCGGCCTTTACTTTAAATACACCTGTTTCGTTTGTATTATCAGTTTCAGGCAATAAATCTCCGAATGTTTCTGTGGCATGATCAAAGGCTATTGGAAGTAACTTAAATTCAAACTCGTAATTTTCATTTTTCACCGTTAATCCTTTTAGATAGGTACCCTGTGCATAGTTAAAAATTTTAGCCTTTATTTCCGCCAGAGCATCACCTCTGGAAGCTGTTGTACCTGCAAAAGAATCATCACCTTTTGTGTAGCTGATTTTATAATTTTCTTTTTCAAAATCAATAATTACGTCAGAATCGTTAACAGCCGAAACCACTTCTCCAAGGTTATTTTTTGTTAAGAAGTCGGTTACATCGGTTTTAGCTTTAACATCTTTAACTGAACTGTCAAAATATACCTTAACAGCTATATCCCCGTACGCGGGCTGATCAATAAATACCCAATAATTTTTTGCGTTGGTATCTTTTAGAGGTTTATCCAGAGTAATTATTGCTTCGTTAAATTTAGAAAGCGTTACTTTACCTTTAGCCAGTATTTTAGATTCGTCTACTTTTGAAGTTCCCGAAGGAAGTATAAAAACGGTTGTTTCTTTAAAAATTCTGTTTACCTCTCCTGCATTTATATTTACTATATCATTATTTCTAACAACTTTTGTAACCTCATAGTAAGGTTGTTGTTTTATATAATCGCCTTTAAACAATTTATAATCGATATCTCCTTCTATCGTTGGTTTTTGTTTTGGGGCAATACCGTTCATACTCGCAGTTATGGTAGAAAATAACTGACGGTAGGTAAAATCAGAACCAAGTTCGTTCATAGCCTTAGAAAAAGCAAAACTTAACGACCCTACCCCATTATACTCATAGTTCAATTCGTCCGCAGATGCTCCGGAAATCATAATGAAAGGAGCCGCATCATCTTTATTGATTTTAGTTCTTTCAAAAAGTCCGCTGCCTTTTTTATCTCCAGCAGATTTTTTCCAATCGGGCGGAACTAAAGCTCCCTGCCCGCCTCTGGTTTTCTGACCACGGGTTGCAGAACCTGAATGACAACTGTCTAAAGTAATTAAAAGCTGACCATCTTTACCTAACTTATTTCTGAAATTAGCTATCATGTTAGCTAGTTCATCATCGCGCAGGTGGTTTTCACCTTTGTAATTATGCGTGTATTTTACGTAAGCATCGTAAGGTACAAGAGCTTCATCCAATCCATCAACTTCATCAGCGTTATCGTCAAAGATCTGTTGGCCGTGTCCGGAATAATGAACTACCACAATATCTCCTTTCTTTATTTTTTTCTCTAAAGATCCAACAGCTTCTTCAATTCCTTTTTTAGTAGCCTGTGCATCAATAACAGTCATTATATTAGCTTCCTTAAAACCCTGCAACAACAATGCTCCTTTTATTAAAGGAACGTCATTTACCGAACTTATGGTACTCCAACCACCTTTTGCCGGATAATCTCCTACAGCAATAATAAGTGCATACTTTTCAGCTGCCGAGAGCTGCAGGCAGAATAATACAGCAAATAAAAAAGTAATTTTTTTCATGCTTCTATTTAATTTAAGTTAAAAATACTGAAAGACATTCCAAAAAAGTATCCAAAGTCATATACCGTTTTTTTATAGTTGTCTAAAGATGTAACGTTGGTTGTTTCTCCAACTTTCAATCCGTTTGTTAATTTAGTTACCGGACCGAATGCGATCCCGCCCGTTAGGGAAACCCTATTAGAGCTGCCAAGAAAAATTGCAGGCCCGATTAAAAAATTCATTCCTTTAATCTCGTCCATAATAGGAATTCCCAAGCCAAAACTTCCGCCAATATTAAAACTTTCGGTAATCATAGGATAAAAATTAACCATAGCTCCCAAACTTGGTACAAAATAATCATTCTTTTCAGCCTGTATCATTCCGTCCTCACTTATATAATAGTCATTAGATTTTGAACCGAAGTTCGTCATAACCAGCGCTACGCTTGTATTTATATTAAAACCACCTGTAGAATAAATCTTAATATTTCTTGTTTTTACGTTTGTAGAAGGCGATGCTGATCCATCAGCAGAAAATTCGGCAGGTTTGAATTTAAGCTGCATATCCAGGTTATCAGCAGTCATCTGGTAATCGTACGTTACTCCAAAAGCCGATGCTTCAAGCGATTTGTAAAGATTTTCAATATCGTCTATATCTGCTGCAGCTTTTCCTGTTGATTCTTCCAAACCGTTTTTCGTCTGTTGTAAACTTTGATATGCAGAAGCTGTTTCTCCTCTAGAAACTGATACATTCGCTACAGAATCAACTTCAGAATACATCTTTTTTATTTCAGAATCAATTTTCAGTTTATATTCCAGAACAATTCTGTCTAAAGTGGTAAGGAACAGATAAAAATTATCATTAGGATCACCCAATCTTGAATCGTCTATTTTAGCAGCCAAAGACTTGAGGTTTTCCAATATTTTTTCCTTGTTCATATTTGGGTTAGCCATATCTGCCCTTAAAGAACTTTTTAAAGCATTAACGTTTGTAATGATATCGTTTAAACCCTGCAAATCTGATGCTCCACGACTTTTCCCCCGTGAAAACACTTTTTCATCTTCAGGTAAATTTTGAGGGTTAAGCTTTAGCTGACCACCTGCCATTCCTCCGAAACCACTTAATAATGACCCAAAATTAAAACCGCCGCCTGCTTTATGGATCATATTCTCTTTAATATCTGCAGAAACCTGTACTGCGAAAGGATTTACATTTTTAAGATGTATTTCAACAAGACTGTTTTTCTTAAATTTTGGTCTTTCTATGGTATCAAGAACCATATTATTATTAGACATTCTATAATAAGATGTAACATCATTCTGGTAGTCATATACAACCTTGTACTTACTTTGTGCCGTGCTGTTCAAACTTATTATTAATAATGTTCCAAGTAGTTTTATTTTCATACCGAATATATTTAAATATGAACCTAAATTATTAAAAAAATATTTATTTTATTACTTTTTTACATAAATTACAAACAATCATTTTATTTGATACCAAAACGCCATTCATCTTCTACAGAATAAGTGAGCAACCAAGTAAAATCTGTTGGAAAAACAACCAGATCACCGTGCCAAAACCCCAATATTTCCCCATTAACAAGTTCAGCAAATTCAAGAATATCCATTTCCAATATCACAGGATATTTCAGCCAACAAAAATACACAGACAATCTCTCCATTTCATAACTGTCAAGCAAAGGTTGTATTAAAGCTGAAATTTCAGTTCCCCTTCCCATAATTTTAAGGTCCGGAACGTAGCGTAGGTAATTTACACTAGGAAATGCATTTAATAATGTTTCAACGGTATCATCGTTTGAAAGAAGTTTTGTTTCTGCAAACTTACTTTTTAAGAAACTATCTTTTTGGATATACTCTGCCAGCAAACTATGAAATTCTTGCGGAACACAGCGCCATGATGCAATACTATAATGGATATTTAAAAACTGCAGCTCTTTTAAGATTTCTTTAAAATCTTCTTCAAATAATTTTACAAAATCATTAAACCTAATACGTACCTGCAAATGTTCTCTTTTCTGTAAAAGTTTATTAAGGCGCTCTGCATCCATATCTATTGAAATTAACATTTTAAAGCAAAGAGTTCCTCAATACTTTACGATTCAGCAAATTAATACTTTTATTTATTTTTCTGTAATATTGTTTTATGAAGAAATATTTAACGAAATATCAACAGACGGGCAATTCCTATCTTTTACACAATTCCTTTAAGTTATCTGCGAAAATTAATTGATCATTATCCAATCTAGAATTTCTATTGTGCAAGATGTGTGTTTAAGCAATCGCTAATTATCAATAGACATATTTCGGATTTTCTCTTCTTTTACATCCATGTTTTATTTTACAACTTGAAAGTTGTGCATGTTGATTTCTTCAAAATGTTGAAATTCATTTTACAGTAGTGGAGCTTCCATTCTTGTTGTTAGTTTTTCACTTTTTAATTAAAAATTATATAATATGATACTCTCAAAAATCAAAACAAACCTTATTATATTAACAAATTTACATTTTCAACAATAAAAAATAATTTTTACTGATTAATCAACAAATTATTAAAATTTAAATTAGATTTACAATATAATTTTCAGATATTTTTTATGATTAAAATACTACTTTTATTGATAGGCTACCCCTATAAAGATGTTGATAGCTTTGTTTGGCAAAATAATAAAATGTACCGGTCTTTAGTACTTAACAAAATACTTAAACAGAAGAAAGAAATAGGTTTTAGTAAAAAAGAACTTGAGAACAAATACGGGCCTGCAAATAACATATACAGCTCAGGTGCGTGGAGCTATGATGTGCCCAAATTGTGGCTAAGAAAAAAGAAATGCGTACTTAACTTCTATTTTGATCTGGAAGATAAGGTTTTTAAAATCAGGCGAAAATACCGCGTGCGTTATTAATTCTATGATCTACGCTTACCATTTCGACAACTTAGCTGAATAACCAATCCACCTTTTGATACAAATAACTATCTTAAAGTTGTATATGCCTACTACATTCCGCGAATGTTAACCAACAACCTCACCTTATGGGTGTACAAACCCCCTCAACAGATCATATCCCTATACATATAGGAGTTCAATATAGGTTCTTAAATAGTTTTAAACTATATGTTCCGCAACTTTAACCGTTACACATACGACCGTAAATTGTTGAAAAAGCTTTTTTTTAATTATTTTATCCGTTTTTTCAGAGTTGTGCATGCCTCCGGCATTCATTGAATGTTAACCAACAACCTCACCTTACGGGCTACCAGAATTATGTCGTATTTTGCCCAAGAAAACATTTTATAAATCTACTGTGTCATACTTTGATTACTATTAAACCAATTCTTAATTTTATATCTTTTGCTTTAAGATTAAATTTTTTTTATTAATATCTCTATCTCTAGTTGTATATGCCTTATGCATTCAGTGAGTATGGATCAACCACCTCACCTTACGGGTGTACAAGCACCCTCAAATATTATTACTCACAAAAGGTTCTGCATTTGTCCAATAATCATTACAGTAATCTGCTATGCTTTGTAATTGATTACGATTAAACTAATTATTAATTGTACCTCTTTCGCTTTAAGGTTAGCCTTTTTTTTATTAATATTCCTAGTTGTATATGCTTTATGCATTCAGTGAGCGTGTACCAACAACCTCACCTTACGGGTGTACAAGCACCCTCAATATATTGTTTGTTAGGCAGTAATCAATTCAATACCCGCCTTTTCGGCTTTATATTTTATTTTGTTTATTAGTTCGTAATAACTCCAATTACGCAATACAAACTGTTCGTCTTTAGCTATTTCCGAATTTTGCTGCATATCCAATAATATAAGCGTCGCAGCTTGGTACTGTACGCAGAAATCGATCAGCCTCCGGCTGTACTCATGCAGGCGGTTTGAAACGTAATTAGCTTCCAAATTTTTAAACCTGTCCAGCGCCTTCATTTTTCGTTCCTTTCCGTGACCACCCCTAGAGTAAGTTACCCCAGCTTTGGTTCGGCTGTGTGCTGCCTGTATTGCCAGTCTGCGGTGTAAAAACTCCTCTTTGTTGCCAATGTGTAGTCTTCTAGTTCCTATTTTAACAGAAATAGGGTACTCTAACGACAAAGAAGCTTCAGCAACTATATCAGGTTTTAAAAAGTGTACTTCTTTGGAAATTTCAAAAACCGGTATCCAGAAGATTTTTCCTTTTTGAAGTAGGATACGCGAGGTGCATAGTTTTACTTCACCATTTACAAGCTGTTCTAAATATTTAAGCTTGTCGGCACCTCTGTTACTGATATAAACATTAAAGGGAATGCGGAACAACCTAAAACAAAACGTTTTTTTCTCTTTGTTGTACTGCAGGCGCTGAAAGCCTTCCGGCCCGAACACAAACCCCCTATCGGGTTTAAAATTGTCTAAAGAGCGCGTACCGCTAAAATACTCCATATAACACTTTCTATACTTACTCATCAGTTCATGATTAAGATAACTGAGAATGTTAATAGGAATCTCACCTTTAAACCGTTGGCTAAGCATGCGGTATGTGCTGTTGCTGTGCGAACATTTCAGCATGCCGTTCACATCTTTCTTTTCATCAGCCAGCTTGTACATTATTCCTTCGGACAGGTAACAAAAATCTCTAATCATAGCCTGCACATACAGATGGCTCATAATAAGGTTGGCTGCCCTACAGTATATGTTCTGCCACCTGTACAGCTTTTCCCATACCTCTTTCCGCTGTTCTTTCGTAGGGAGATCGATGGTAATCTGTATTTTCCGGGCTAGCTTCATGGTTTCCTTCATAATAACTGATTTAAAGTAATTGTATGTTATGCTGCTGCGCAAACTTATAGGCTGCCATAAATTCTTCGTGCACCTGCTTTTGGGAAAGGTTTAGTTGTTCGGCGATGGCTGCAAATGAAAATTTATTTTCAAAACGCAGTTTTAAAACCTGTGACTGCCTTTCGCTCACTGCATTCTGCTCCAATTCTGGTTTAAACTTCTTTTCGTTCCTTTTTCTTATATCAACCATTTTTTTTATATCTTCAATAGCCCTATTTACCTCGTCTACGGTCTGCTTCGTATTCTTGCCCATCACCTGTGCAATTGCCTTATACCTGAAACCATATTTCAGACAAAGGCTGATCAAATGCCTTCTTTCCGGCTTTATGAGTGGTAAGACGTTGGTTACCAGATCAAACATTTGTTGATGTGCGTCGTGATCCTTTAAGTTTTCAATTGCATCAGCGGGATCGTAGCCCGCTAGATAGTCCTGAAAATTTTCATAGCTTTCCAAAGAATTTACCGTTCTAAAAAACTTGTTTCTTGGTTTTGAATAGTGCGAATAGCATGATCTTTTCATAACAAATTGCAAGAAAAACAAGATGTGCATTGGATTTTCTATTTTATCACGACATTCCCATAATCTTAAAAAAGTATCCTGTACCAGATTTTCCACCTCAAATTCGTCGTCTATTATTCTTTTGCCCATCCAAAATATTCTTCTGCTGTACTGGGCGTGAATCTTTTCTAATGCAGCGGGGTCGCCTCTTTTTAGTAATTCAAAGTTTTGTTGTGGCATAATAGTGGGGTTTTATATTATACAAGTTGTGTCTTCTCTCCTGCAAGGTTTTATAAACCTTGTAGGTTTAGCTTTTTAGATTTCTGATATTCATACATTCCTTTGTAAATCAAAAATCCAATATATAATCCTCTCGGGTCATGCTGAACTGGTCACTGAGCTTAGTCGAAGTGCAGCATCTCATCTAGTTTTTAATTTCTATTGTTCATTTTACATCCAAGAATTATTTTACGGTTTGGAAGCTGTGAATCTTCGATTTGCCTTGATGCAAAACGAACCAAAAGATCAAGACTACATAAAAAAGCCTACTTTTCATATTTTTCCACTAAACAAAATAAATTATTCATTCATTTTTATTTAATAGTAATGTATTCATGAATCTTCGATTTCGAACAAGTTCTCAAACAGCATTTTGTTCTTAACATGTAAAAACATTCATCGCTTTACGGCTTTTTTATAATGTCGGTTTTAAATTCTCGTAACTAAACCATTTCATTGGTAATCAAAATCCAATAGATCTATCCGCACTGTCATGCTGAACTAGTTTCAGCATCACATCCTATCTTTATATCTCTTTCAGCTTCGGAATTTAATAAAGCCAAAGCTTAAATGGGGCTTCTCCATATAGCCCAAAAAGGAGCTTTGGGTTTATGTTGTTTAGTTTTGTTTTTAATGATAATTCTGTTTTTTACAATTAAATAGTTCGCTTCATAAATTCTATTGTTCATTTTACATCCAAGAATTATTTTACGGTTTGGAAGCTGTGAATCTTCGATTTGCCTTGATGCAAAACGAACCAAAAAATCAAGACTACATAAAAAAGCCTACTTTTCATATTTTTCCACTAAACAAAATAAATTATTCATTCATTTTTATTTAATAGTAATGTATTCATGAATCTTCGATTTCGAACAAGTTCTCAAACAGCATTTTGTTCTTAACATGTAAAAACATTCATCGCTTTACGGCTTTTTTATAATGTCGGTTTTAAATTCTCGAAACTAAACCATTTCATTGGTAATCAAAATCCAATAGATCTATCCGCACTGTCATGCTGAACTAGTTTCAGCATCACATCCTATCTTTATATCTCTTTCAGCTTCGGAATTTAATAAAGCCAAAGCTTAAATGGGGCTTCTCCATATAGCCCAAAAAGGAGCTTTGGGTTTATGTTGTTTAGTTTTGTTTTTAATGATAATTCTGTTTTTTACAATTAAATAGTTCGCTTCATAAATTCTATTGTTCATTTTACATCCAAGAATTATTTTACGGTTTGGAAGCTGTGAATCTTCGATTTGCCTTGATGCAAAACGAACCAAAAAATCAAGACTACATAAAAAAGCCTACTTTTCATATTTTTCCACTAAACAAAATAATACTCGCTTCGCTCAAACAGGCATTTTGTTCTTAACGTGTAAAAACATTCATCGTTTTACGGCTTTTTTATAATGTCGGGTTTAGATTCATATTAATACAGCATTTAGTTTTCACTCTATTTTTTATTTCTGTTTTTTTTCATTTAAGATTTCATCACTCATTACTATTGTTCTCTTTTACATCCAAGAAGTAATTTACAGCTTGGCAGCCGTGAACCTTACACTTCGCAATCAAAAGAAAAAGAAAATCCATTTCAAACTTTCAATAAAACCCGATAATCCTAACCTCGCTGTCATACTGCATTGAACGGAGTGATAGATTTCTTTCGGTTTACAATCCCCATTTTTTTAATTGCAACATTTCGGTTTTTGCGTACTTTTTACGCACAAAAAGTACTAATTACGAGCCTTTCCAAAAGAAAATCTTACCGGTATAGTCTACGGCGAAGTAATCATGAAAACTAAAACAAAATAATAGCGCTTGAATAAAAGTGCTTTTATTGCGGTCAAGCTTTTAACGGTCAAAACCTTGTTTGCTAGCCAGCCTATCGAAACGGCGCTTCGCACCCCGATATGCTTTAATGCTAACTGCACAATTTTGACACCCGCTAAAAGCTTAATACCGCTGGTTTATATACCATTTACAATATTGATCCAGCAACAAGCTTTTATTTGACATTGCCAAAGCTTAAATGGGGCTTCTCCATATAGCCCAAAAAAAGCTTTGGGTTTATGGGATTATACTTCTTTTCAGAGCTTCGGCACATAACGCTCCCAGAATTTTAACTACTTCAATTCAATCAACTAACTACTATTAATATTTAATCTATTATGGTTTGGAAGCGGTTATGTGCTTTGCCCATGACTTACGCAGCTAACTTTTTGTATGTTGTGATTGTTTTTTAGCTGTAAGATTTATCTTCATATATTTTTACATTTTTGTTTTGTTTTACGTTACTACAATTTTTGGTTTAGTTTGTCATCTTGAACAATGAAACGGAGTGAAAGATCTTTTTCGGTTCACAATCTCCATTGTTTGTAATTGCTACATTTCGGTTTTTCCGTACTTTTTAGAGACAAAAAGTACCAACTACGAGCCTTTCCAAAAGAAAAACTTACCGGTATAGTCTAAGGCGAAGTAATCATGAAAACTAAAACAAAATAATAGCGCTTGAATAAAAGTCTCTTTTTTTAGCCCTACAACCCAAAAGCTAAACGTTTTCATTTACTTCTAAAATTTCGAATGCTATGCGCCGAAATTTCTTTACGAAGCTGCATTTAACGTTTTAAACACCTTTGGCTTGATGGGCGGGATATACATTATAATATGTGTATCCATTATAACTTATTTTCGATCAGAACCAAATTGCATTTATAGTGCAAAAACCAATTTTGCACACGGTATTTCCGCCGTTTGTTTTTAATTTTTTATCTTTAACTGTTTTTACTTCTTAAAGCACCATTTTTCATTTTTTTTAATTTTCTGTTTTTTCTGACTAAATCGAAAAATTTAGAATAATATTCTATTTTCAAATGTTTTTTCCGAAAATGCGTTTTATGCACCATCCATACTGTATCCATACAGTATCTACTTAGCATCCTCGCTGTTGGCAAACCGAAAATTTTTCGGTTTGGCACTTTAATAAAATGCGCTACAACAGCGACTTTAAAACCAGCTATAAAACCGCATAAATTTTTAAATTTAGATTTAATCTTTGTTAAAATATCTATTAACATTGGCACCTGCGCACAGCACCATAACCATCAAAAGTTGAGTAAGAAGCATAAAAAGGCGTGAAACTCAACTTAATCTGAATCAGAGGTACTGGTATACCGTGGGAACAGATAAGTGAGCTCACGCCATGGTCGTGAGCTAATCTACTTATCATCTCGTCCCTTTAAAATTACCAGTTTTCTGATACGAGAATCAAAGCAATAGCTTGATATTTTCAATATAAAGTATTGCGAAATTACATTTTTACATGCAATTCATATACAAATATAATAAATTTATTTTAACTTGTGATATACCACAATAATATTTTTATCAAATTAATGCAATTTGCTAAAAAAAATAGCAAATGGACTTAAATAAAGATATACTAACACTTATAGGTCATAAGATTATAGAGTTAAGAAAACTAAACAAGCAGACACAGAATGATATAGAATTCTTAACCGGAATAGATACTGGTGAAATTAGTAGATATGAGAGCGGGAAACGAAACTTAACTATAAAGACCATTTGCAAATTTGCATTAGCACTTAATGTTCATCCTAAAGAATTATTAGATTTTGAATTCGACATTACTAAATACAAAACTGACGGCTGATAGTAAATGCATAAAACAACGCACCAATAACATTTGCTGACCAATTTTTAAAAATAAATTTGATCACGAATAGTTGAAAATAAATTTTGTTAATTAAATTCAAAACATATCATTCATAAAAACAAACTAACATAATTTCCGTAAAATGTTGATTTAACGTATATTGTCAGTAATTAATCGTAAAAATAGGAAGAATGAAGGTAATAAATTTTACTAAGGATGATTTAAACGAAGAATTGCCTTGGCATTCCACTATAAGCCGCACACGTGCCCTTTTTGGCGTATCAACAGTCGGGGAACGGCGCAGGCAAACAAACATGTATTGATGTCAAGTTTAACGTACAACTTGAAGAAATACCTGCGTTCTATTTTTAAAATTCCTAAAGCTTCAGCCCAAGTTTTATCCTTACATCAAGGAAAGAACTTGTTTTTTATAAATCTATCTAATACAACATCAAATACTTCATTTTAAGCAATGCAAATTTTAGAATTTAGTAGTGAAAATAAAAAAACCAACCTCTCTAAAATCTCTTTAAAAGTGGTTGCTTTTTGTATTATTTTACCTTTATATCCTGAAAATGGGAGTTGTGCAACAGTTACGCTTGTTATGTGACGTTTTTTATTCTGACAATATTTTTTCAATTATAATTTCAATGTCGGTAGATTCTTCCATTTGATATGCACAAGCTAACCATTCGTCTCTAGTCATTTCGTCAAATATTTCAAAGTTGTTTTTAGCCTTAAAATTGATACCGAAAGGCTGGAGTATATGAGTTTTAATTTCTTCCTTAATATCTGTATAATCTTCTATTTGGAATTCATCAGGTAAAATATTTCCATCTTGCATTAAACGTTGAATGGCATTTCTTGAGTAATAATTTTCAATTTCACGTTTTCGTAAAATATCAAAATCGCCTCCCAATTCTTGAACTTTATTAATTAGTTGTTGCTTGTTTGCTAATTTGGAATCATAATCTGTAGCACCTCTATCAGAGTCAAGAATAAAGATAAATTTGCGATTAATCTTTCTACAAAGTTCTGCATTTACAAAAAATTCAACTTGGTCTCCACCGCAAGGAATTATTAAGATATCATTTGGGATTGTACCATTAATTTTTTCAAATGCTTTTTGCCAAAACTTAACATCGCCGCTCCCTTCTACAAAAACAGCCTTTCTATAATTATCGTTAAGAAGATTATAGTTTGGTCTTATGCCTAATTCTTTAATAACAACATCTAAAATGTCTAATTCATTTTCATAATTAAAATAGTTTGAAATTTCATCTTCTTTTTTTACTACAACAATATTTGAGTTTCTAGTAGCACCTGCAAATACTGGTGAATGTGTTGTAATAAAAAATTGACTATTTTCGGAAAGTGAAATTATCGAATCCAATAAATCATTCTGTAATTCTGGGTGTAAAAAAGTTTCAGGTTCTTCTATTCCAAATATTTGATATTTTTTAGTTGCTTTTTGTGCTAAATATTCAAAATATGCAACCATTAATAGACGCTTAAAACCAGTACCTTTATTTGATATAGGAATTTCATATGTATCAGTACTAAACTTAAGCGAAAGATCAAACTTCACTAAGTTACCCCAATTACAAGCTACAGATGGTTTTATTTTTTCAAGATTAGGTACGTTTCTTTTCATCAATTCAGTAATCATACCAAATTCAGTTTCCAAATCTGTTTGAACATTATTCTCTATCTGAGTTGTTAGTCCTGAATTGTTTTGTAATGATTGCGTTGCAATAGGTTTAAATTGAGATTGAAATGCAGTTGAACCTACATTTAAATCTTGTTCAGCATCAAATAATGAATAGTCAGGTATTTCAAAAAAATCGTATTGCTTTTTTAGATTTTTTATATATTCTTCGCCAATGTGTATTTTTTCAACTCTTCCTAAATCCTGAGTGTTTGAATCTATTAGTTCAATCTTTGAAATATTAGTTACTCCACGACCAGAACGGGAATATTCTACTCCTAACCCACCTAAGAATGCATTTATATCAGCCTCTTTAATTCCCCAGCAGTTAGAATATTGTTCAGAATTAATGTCATAACATTTGTAGAATAGTTCTTTTACTAATTTACCAGCACTTGAAAAAGAGAATTTTTTAATTAGACAAATTTTTCCTTCTGCATCAAGAGCTAGCGCATTGATAGGTTCTGATGTTTCAAAACGAATTGTAATTTCAGTTTTTTCATTTTCTTCAATCCCTTTAAAAACATCATTTGGTGAGAATTTTTCATTAAAAAATGTATCTAACGCTTTTAAAATGCTAGATTTTCCTGAATCATTTTTTCCGACAAAGGAATTAATTTCACCAACTTTAAGATTCTGTAGTAATTTAATTCCTCTAAAGTTGGAAATTGATATATCGTAAATTTTCATTATAGTTTTAGTGATTTGAAGACATTGTTGGTTAAAATGTCACATAACGTCAGTCTGTGAAAAAAGTACACAAACTACTTTCAAATATAGTTAATATTTCTTAAATTCATAAGGTATTCATAATTCACGGTTTTATGCCTATCATCAATGGTTTAGACAGACACCAACTTACATTCTCTAGTTTAGAAGCTACTATTGCTACCGATAATGATGTCCGATTTATAGATGCTTTTGTAGATAAATTAGATCTTCAGCAACTAGGTGTTCGCTCTTTAACTTCCTCGGATAAAAAGAAAGAAGGTCGGTCATCTTTTAGTGATGCTTTATTTCTCAAACTCTATCTTTATGCTTACCTCAATGGCATTCGGAGCAGCAGAAAGCTTGAGCGTGAAGCCATCCGAAATATAGAATTGCAATGGTTGTTGCAGGGACTGCATCCCAATTACCATTCCATAGCCGACTTTCGTAAAATCAATGCGAAGGCGCTACAAAATCTGTTTAAACTATTTGTTGCATTTCTGAAAGATGCAGGATTAGTAGGCGGAAAAGTAATCGCCGTAGATGGCACCAAAATTAGAGGCAACAATAGCAAAAAAAATAATTACAATCCTAAAAAGATCCAACGCCACTTGGATTACATAGCACAAAAAAGCAAGGCATTGCTAGAAGAATTTGAGCAGACCGATGCCTGTGAAGATGAAGCGATAAGCCTTGGTGATGTGCAAGAAAAACTAGCTCGATTACAGCAACATAAGATAAAATACGAAGTCTTACAAGATCAGCTGGCTCAAAGCCAAGAACCACAAGTAAGCACAACAGATCCAGATGCGAGAGCCTTATTGGTAACAGGAGTTGTGGGAGAAGTGGGTTATAATGTCCAGGCAGCCGTGGATCAAGAGCATAAATTAGTAGTGGCTACACCCACGATCAACCGCAATGATAAAAATGCCTTGTATGCTATCAGCAAAGAAGCAAAAGATACTATCGAAGTAAAAGAATTAACGGTCTTAGCAGATAAAGGTTACCACACCGGAAAAGAACTACAAGCTTGCCAAGAAGCAGCTATAGATACAATTGTTGCCCGGCAAGAGCTTGTCAACAGCCAAGTTTAAAAAACTGGAAGAAAGCATCCACAAACCTTTGTACGATAAAATGCGCGAAAAACTCACCCAAAATAAAGCGTATCATCGCAGGTTGGTAAAGCGTAGGAGTGCAACAGTAGAACCCGTTCTAGGTACGCTGATTAACTTTTTTAACATGAAGCGTATCAACAGTCGGGTAACGGCGCAGGCAAACAAACATGTATTGATGTCAAGTTCATCATACAACTTGAAGAAATACCTGCGTTTTATTTTTAAAATTCCCACAGCTTCAGCCCAAGTTTTATCCTTACATCAAGGAAAGAACTTGTTTTTTATAAATCTATCTAATACAACATCAAATACTTCATTTTAAGCAATGTAAAATTTAGAATTCAGTATGCTTATTAAAAAATACACCTCGCCTATAAACACTAAACAAGGCGAAATTCACTATGATTTTTTTAAAATGAAGGAGTTGTGTAACAGTCACTTATGTTATAAAGTGGGGAAGTAAGGCCATTGATGGCACAGCTACCTTTTCACAGCCAGCCTACCCTATTCTGGGAAGCTGATAAAAGAGCTAACAATATCCAAATAACACCCCGCCTGCGAATGCAGCTAATCTAAAAACGCAGCTACCTCCTCGTAAGGAAGTCCGCTATATACGCAGAATTCAAAAACCGACACATAGCTTTTATCATGTTTATCAAATAATTGCCGTATGGTATTCAATATACGTATGCTTTGCCGGTAGCTTTTACCGGTGATGCGTTGAACGTCTTTCGGATAAATACACAACCTTACTTCCTGCTTCTTCATAATCGGTTATATTAAATTAAATGATTCTGTGAATTCAATATGGTTGAGGTTACGGAACAGCAAAGCCGTAAAATGCCTACCATAGGCCTTACAAAGTGCTTCGGTATCCAGCCGCGTAATGATGTGCGTATCAGCCGTGCTACCCACAAACCTTGTTTTAACCAGTTCCCACACCACGGAACGATCCAACTTCGTATTTATACAGCGGGGAACGATACCCAGATCATCGTAGCAGTAACATAATTCTTTATCGGTATACCATTGAAAAGATCGTTTACCGAACAGGTCGTAACAATATACCACTTCCCTACAGCTGCGGATAAAATAGTGCCGTTCACTTTCAAAGAAAGGTTTCAGCAGATGCAGCAGGCTGGTCTTTCCGCTGTTTTCGGGTCCGCTTATCAATAAGCCCTTGCGCAGGTCTAAACCGTAAAACGTACAAGTGTCCCGGTCTGCTGTAGCGTACGCCAACAGTTTTTGCAACTGCGTTCTTTGTGAGGAACGGATGTGGTAATTGCTACCGTATAGTTCCCTAGCCTGCAGCTGCAGGTACAGTACACATCTTACAAAATTGTATTTGCGCATACCGTCTTTTAACTCGAAAGTTTGATTGAAGTCCATAAATTTTGAATTTTTATTCAGCTAAATACGGATGTATGGTTTGGTAATTTTCCCACCTTGGGAAAAAAAATTATTCGATCAAAATCTGTTTTTACATTCCCGTTATAGGTATGTGCATAGATTCCCATAATTAAACTATTCCGTTGTTTATCAAAAATTCAATGACTACGACATTTACAACAATTAAAATTAACTGTCATTCTTCATTTTTGTGACCAGATGAAGGAAAAGTCTTTTCTTTTTGTATGTTCTATCATCTATTTTGCATTTTGAAATCGTGACTCGAACGAAGCGACTGAACGAAGTTAATCTTCGATTTCTTGCCGCGGTTTAAAATCGGTTAAATAGTGTCTTACAAGCTAACTAATCGAAACGTAGCAAGCTACCCGATCCTTTAACGAGTCGGGGAAGGCAGCTTTAACGATAATAGCGCTTTGATCCCTATAATTTACTAGATCCGATTTTGCTTTTTAAATACAGATCTATCTCGCTGTCGTGCTGCATTGAACGGAGTGATAGATTTCTTTCGGTTTACAATCTCCCTTGTTTGTAATTGCTACATTTCGGTTTTTAAGTACTTTACGCCCAGGCTTTATTTTACAGCTTGGCAGCCGTGAACCTCACGGTTTGCGACTAAAAGAAAAAAGATAACTCAAGCTACTTTCTATGAACTTGACTTTCAACCAAAAATCAATTGATCCTACCCGCCCTGTCATGCTGCACTTCCGCTAAAGCGAGACAAGCCATGCAGCATCGCATCCAGTTTTCTAATTATCCTTTCAGCTTCGGAATGTAATAAAGCCAAAGCTTAAATGGGGCTTCTCCATATAGCCCAAAAAGGAGCTTTGGGTTTGTGTTGTTTGGTTTTGTTTTTAATGATAATTCTGTTTTTTACAATTAAA
>JAVXSC010000010.1:0-34629 GCA_036643355.1 Myroides sp. | reverse complement strand
AGGAAAAAGTTTTTTGGGAACTGCCTTGGGTTACCAAGCTTGTATTGAGGGGTATAAGGTAAGTTATTTTAATACCTCTAAGCTATTTGCTAAACTTAAGATGGCAAAAGCAGATGGCACGTACTTAAAAGAATTGGCTAAATTAGAACGGCAAGATGTAATTATATTGGATGATTTTGGACTTCAAGCATTAGATAGTCAAAATAGAATAACCTTATTAGAAATAATAGAAGACCGTCATAACAAGGGATCAATTATCGTAACATCACAAATACCAGTGCAGGGATGGTACGACATTATTGGAGAAAAAACAATTGCAGATGCAGTTTTAGACCGGCTTATTCACAATTCACACAGAATAGAATTATCAGGAGAGTCTATGCGTAAAAAAAGAAGCAAAAACAGCCAATAATTTTTAATTATATTTGAATAAATTATAACAACAGAAAAGTAGTTTTTTTAATAAAATTTAAGGTGGTCAATTTCAACTGGAATTATATGGTCATTTTGAATTGGAATTGGGTGCTCACTTTGAATTGGAATTAGGTGGTCAATATCACTGGAATTTGCATTAAAAGAATTGAGAACTAAAAACTAACTTATCCCCGAAACATTTATTTACATAACTGTTTTAAATACTGCTTAAAGCTTTCTTAACTTATTTTTATGCGATAAGATTATAAATAACATATCGTTATTTACTTTTTAATTTACTGCTAAAATTATTAATTTTAAAGAATTATAAAGCCAACTATATACAACATAAAATTTTATTATGGATTTTGAGAATATAGCCTATTTGAAATATGGTACTTACAGACAAAGGCAGGCATACACTACATTGAATGACTATAAGATATTATTAAAACTAAAAAAATTTGACCCGATACTGGTAGGTACAATACCACTTACAATTGATATTGCTACCAGTGATTTAGACATTATATGCTTTTTTACCAGCAGTAAAGAATTTGTTGAAACAGTTGAAAACAATTTTGGCAGTGAACATAACTTTACAATAAGAGAAGTGATGATTAACGGTAATTTTTGTATTGTAGCCAACTTTGTAACACAGGATTTTGAAATTGAACTATTCGGGAAAAACATTCCAACAAAACAACAATTAGCATACAGGCACCTAATTATTGAATATGACTTACTACAGCAATATGGAGAGAAATTGAGACAACGCATTATCAACCTGAAAAATCAGGGATTTAAAACGGAAGCTGCGTTTGCCTTGGAACTTAACCTTACAGGCGATCCTTATACATCGTTATTGGAACTTGAGAGGAATGAATAGAGACTGGGCATGGAAATGATAATAAAGACTAAACTGCTAGCTCTACAATAAGAAACTTTTAATTAACTAATAATATGCTGAACCTAATAACTGACAAAGAAATGCGTGAAGCAGATGTTTACACCTGCGAACATTCGGGAATTTCATCTACCGAGCTTATGGAACAGGCTGCCACAGCGTTTACCGATATTTTTGTAACCGACATTAGTTCTATACGGCATATTACCGTAATTGCAGGAACCGGAAATAACGGCGGTGACGGCTTAGCAATTGCGCGTTTACTGCGTATTAAAGGCTACCGGAACATTCAGGTAATCTGTCTGGATGATTTTGCAAACGCGTCTGAAGATTTCACCATAAACAAAGAAAGACTTCATTTCCTAAAAATAGCGTTTGAAACTGCCCGTACTCCGGAACAACTACCACAGTATTTTGATGTGGTTATTGACGCCGTTTTAGGATCAGGATTAAACAGGGAGTTGAGCTCTTTTTTAAAAAACAGTTTTGCGCATATCAACAAAAACTCTCAATACACCGTATCAGTAGATATTCCGTCGGGCTGTGCTGCAGACAGGTTTACTTTTGAAAATTATGAAGGAATAAGGGCAGATCTGACCATTTGTTTTCAACGCCCGAAGCTTTTATTTACGCTTCCGGAATCATATGTGGTGACCAAGGCATTTAAATTTACGGAAATAGGACTTGATGAAACCTATTTAACAGCCATAACCACAGACTATTACTGGACAGATGAAACTTCGGTGCGGAAACTGATACATAAGCGGGAAGCATTCGCCCATAAAGGCACCTACGGTCATGTTCTGGTTGTTTCAGGAAATACACAAACCAAAGGTGCCAGCCTGCTAACGGCTAAAGCAGCTTTATTTTCGGGTGCAGGACTGGTAACACTGCTTACTGAAGCAGACTATTTTCCGTACGTAAACATCTATCAACCCGAACTGATGACCGCCGATAGAGACAATTTGAAAATTTTGGATTACGCAAAGTACCAATGTATTGCCACAGGTCCGGGAATGGGTACCGATAGCGACCAACGGCAGCAACTTTTGTTTTTACTGCAACAACAGAAACCAATGGTCTTAGATGCAGATGCACTGAACCTGTTAACAACCGATCTGTTGAAACAGTATATTAAACAACCTGTAATACTGACACCTCACGTAAAGGAATTTGACCGTCTTTTTGGTACACACGCAAACTGGTACGACCGTATACAGACAGCCAAAGCAAAAGCGAAGGAGCTGCATTGCGTTATTGTTTTAAAAAACCAGTATACCTACATTTTTAACGAAGAAGGAAAGGTGTTTATAAACGCTACAGGGAATCCTGCAATGGCACAAGGAGGCATGGGCGACGTGCTGACGGGTTGCATTACCGGTTTTTTAGCAAGAGGATATTCCGCTTTTTACGCAGCTGTAGTCGGCTGTTTTGTTCACGGAAAAGCAGGAGATGAACTGGCCGAAACCTACGAAGTGACTCCAGCATCTATAGTTGCAGAACAGATACCATTAACAGTACGCAGACTGTTATGCGGTGGTAAAGCCTAAGAGTCTGCGTTATATTAATAATGCTATAGTAATTATCAACCAATTATGATATGTACACTACAGTTCTTTTTGCTGATCGACATCTTTCAAAACTGAAGCATTGTCACTTTCCACTTCCTTTTCCTCTACATAAACTGCGTGGTCTGACGGTTTTATGTTTTCGCCCTTTGCGGCAGCATATACTTTGGTGAACGAGGTACTTATATACAAGATTGCAGCAGAATAATATACCCATATGAGGATAATTATAAGAGAACCTGCTGCTCCGTAAGGCGAGCCTACATCTGCCTTATCAATATAAATACCAATGACGTATCTGCCCAGCATAAAGAGTGCTGCAGTAAAGAGCGCACCAGCCCTAACGTCTCGCCATTTAATTTTAGCATCGGGCAAGACCTTATAAATTACACCAAACAATAATGCCAATACAAGAAAGTTTACCAATGCCGTAAGTGCCGTTAACATAACAACCGAGAAATCGGGCAGCCACCCTTTGAGTATATAATCAAATGCAGAAACGGCACCGTTAACTACCAATGCAACAATGAGTAAAAATCCGAGACCAATGATTATAGATCCCGACAGCAAACGGTCTTTAACCAATTTTAGCCAACCTTTCTCGGGCTTTGCCTTAACGCTCCATATTTTATTTACAGAATCCTGAATATCTCCAAAAACCGTAGTAGCACCAATGATCAAACTTACGGCTCCAATGACTAAAGATAAAGTGGTACTACCCGAAAGTTCCATATTTTTAATGATCTGTTGAATCTGTGTTGCCGCTTCATTGCCTACAAGTCCGTTTAATTCTGCGAATACACTTCCTTCAATTGCTTCTTTACCAAAGAATGCACCTGCTAGAGAGATAACCAATAATAGCAGAGGTGCCATTGAAAACAAGGTGTAATATGCGAGGGATGCACTAAGCTTTAAACCTTTGTTATCCATAAAGGTGCTTACGGTTTCTTTTAGAATTCCGAATGCGGTTTTAAAAAAAGTCTTTTTTTCCATGTTTCTCTTTTTTGTTATTTATGAAACAGCAAAAAATAATCCAAGCGTCAACATACCTACTACTAATTCAATTATTCATCACAACAATCTAGGATGCCATAATACGCATACTGCAAATCAGTGTTTTGTAAGGTGTAGATCAATTAATGATAGTTTTATGCAAACTGAAGATGCCTCTAAAACGTGAAAATTTTCACAAAACGTAGAACTTTTAAACAATTAAAAAAAAGCCCTTATTTTTTTATTTTATAAAAACAGCTGCTACAAACCAATGATACCGGTATTTAGATAAAATTAAGACTTGTACGATGTAGCGGCACAACTATTGGAATGTTATCATTAGTTTTGAAGAAAAGAATTTTACACACTCATTGCTTTGGTAGGTTAATGAGTGTGTTTTTTATTCCGTTTATAAAATTACCTATTGAGTAAAAATAATCTGCAAGTAGTGTGACTGTAAAAATAAACACCCAGCTTATAGAAAAGCCGGGTGTTCAGTGAGATATTATTTAAACCTGTACTTGCATGTACAAATTTATTTTTCCTACGATTTTTAAAATCTTTAAGTTTTCTTCGCTATGACTGCGAAATCTTTTAAAATCTTCATTCAATTTTTGTAGCAAACCCTCCCTTATCAGCATTAAATCTGTTTCGGTAAACATTGTTTGTATAATTTTTTATAAATATACGTATTTTAATTTGAATTATCTTTTGTCTTTTAACTTAATACCTTGATTTTGTATAACATTATTTGATATTTCTACTGAAAAAACAGTTACTATCTTACATTTTACCATAAAGCAGCAAGCGTTTGAAAGAATAAATCGCAGGAAATTTCGAGAATGTTTTTTCTATTCTTTTTTTGTATTCACCAATAAAAATTTCGGATTGTTCTTCTGATAGTCTTTCCATATACGGAATCAGTGCAGAACCAGAAATAAAATCAAATAGTTTTTCAGCATCATCTGCAATGATCGGATATACTTTTTGAATAATCTGAATATCCTTTAGACCACCATCAAACATAATTTGCGCATATTCGTCAATGCTCAGCATCGTCGGTTCTCTTTTCCAACCATTGAGGAAATCACTGTATGGTTTTTCCTGAACGAGTTCAAGAAGTATTATATTGAGAACATTGTAAGCCTGCATGGGCATTTGAATTGCAAATTGTCCGTTTTCAGTAAGGTGTGAAATTAACTTTGGAAATAACTCCTCATGATTGTCTGACCATTGAAGCGCCGCATTGCTGAAAATTAGATCGAATTTTTGATTGTACTGAATAAATTCTTCTACAGAAGCCAATTTGAAATCCAGTTTTTCAGTTTTAAATTCTATACTTTTAGCAAGCATTTCCGCCGAATAATCTATCCCTATAAAATTTGTTTTATCAAACTTTTGTGAAAGAATATGGGTTTGTTCGCCCGTTCCGCAGCCAATATCAATTGCAGTTTTAATATTTTGTGGAGAAATAAATTCCGTCAAATCAAAAAACGGTTGGTAGCGGATGTTTTTAAACTGGTTGTATGTTTCAGGGTTCCAAGGCATGGTATACGATTTTAGGATTAGACGATCTTACTGTACAATATACAAATTTCAACTCAGTCCAAATATAATATGGTGTTTGATTCTATTTATTGGTCAATTATTTTTTAATTTAAAAGCAACTTGAATTATTAATGTTTTTATATTAAATCAGCAGATAGAGATGAATCGTTCAGTGATTCCATACCCAATTAAAAAATTCATATCGTTTAGTTAATAGTACATTTTATTTTTAATGATACTAATCTCCATGTTTTCTACTTGTCTGCCCGTTTGTCAAGCAAGGGGTGACAGCAAACTGCTATTTTTAGTTTGGATGTATTGGTTCTCGACTGGGCTAGAACTGACGTGGGGTTGTTTATATGTGTGATGTTAGGTGTTAGGTGTTAGGTGCGGGATGCCAGATGTTATGTGCCTTGTCAAGCAAGGGTTGACAGCAAACTGCTATTTTTAGTTTGGATGTATTGGTTCTCGACTATCGCTCCTTTAGTTTCTTTTATCAAATGTCTACTTTTTGCTGACGATTTACATTCCTTATCGGTTAGGTATCCTTTATCTAGAACTTTAAATTTTGTAGCCTTCTGGCTTTTAGCTTTACCATCGATTATAATATAATTGTTTTGCTTACTGATATCTGTTGTTGTAGTTGCAATAAAATTTCCGATAAAAAAACCTGCTTTCTCAACTTTTTCCTTAAAAACTCTAGGAGTTAACTCGTTACCTTGTTTAAGGGCTACAGTAAAGGTATTTGTATTGAGATCAGTGTCAATTTTTTCTACTCCCGGAATTGTTTCCAGCTGTTTATAAATTGCATTGGAACACATTGAGCATGTTAGACCCGTAGCCTGTAACTCGATTTTTGACATTTGCGCTTTGCTTATCATAGTGCACAATAAAAAAAATGCGGTAAATAAGCCTTTTAGATTAGCGATTTTAATATTTTGATTCATATTCTTATATTTTTTATCAGACAGACAGCAAGGTTATAAACTGACATACAAGTTATATATCTTCATACCCAAGTGATGTCTATTAATCTAGATTAATTTAATTATAATTTAATACCCCTAAGATTCAGACTGCAACCTTCTGTTGTACTGGCAGCAAGCTGGTAATTTTGCGTACACGTCATCAGGTGCGTAATATTTATCGTTATCATACCCAGCCGACGCTATACGTTTTAAAATTTCTTCTTTAGTGGTTTTCTGTTCGTCAAAAGTAAGGATGGCTGTTTTAGTATCTTTGTTCCAAACTACATTGGCAACATTCTCTACATTACCCGCTTTTTCTATGGTTGTTTTGCACATTCCACAATTACCGTTAATATTAACGGTTTCTTTTTTTGTATTTTTCATTTGTGCAAAAGTGTTTGTTGCTGATAGTATTAAAGAAACTACCAGCATTATTTTTACTATTGATTTCATTTTGGTAAATTTTAATTAATGATATAATTAATAGAGTCGACAAAAGCTAAATTAGCTTTCGACCAGACATAATTATGGCTGTTAAATAAAAGTTTAGCCTATCTTTGGTGGTTGCCAAATAGAAAAATACCCCGAAGAATAGTAAGTATTTTTGAAGTCGAAATTTTGCTTTTCTGTATCTGCAAAATGGTCTTTTGTAATAAAATAACTACGGACAGGCACGCCAAAAAGGGATAACGATGTACCCGTTCCACATTTACAAGAACTGTCACTGCACTTACCATTGCAGTCACTTAAAGATTTGTCTTTTTTGCATTTTTTTGTTTTGCAACAAGATTTTTTCTCCGTTTTTACAGATGTTTTTTGCAAACAACATTTCTTTTCAGAACCTGTTGCTTTTTTAGCACAAGCATAAGTATTGTTTGGTATTACGATAAATACCAAACACAATAAAATTGTAAAACCGATATGTTTAATCAAATTTTTCAATAAAACGAAGTTATAAAATTTTTCTTTCTGTATGACGGTTTTATATTTTATTTAATATTAACTCTAATAGAAATATCTGGCTTTGAGATCTCCTTTGTTATTGATAGATATATTTCGGTTTCTCTGTACTTTTTACACAAAAAGTATCAACTACGAGCCTAACTGAATAGATCTGATTACTACAAAAGATAAAAGCGAAGTAATCATGATAACTAAAACAAAATAGTTACGCTTGAATAAAAGTCTTTTTATTGCGGCGATCTTTTAATCGGTCGAAGATCACTTTTGAAGCTATAAGATAGCAGTTCGGCAGGCTATTAGATTCAGAAAGTACAAAGTTCACGTTTTGCGTTTGGATAGAAATTTGTATTTTAGTTATAAGTTTCGGTTTAAAAGTGCTCAACATCGCAAATTCTCGAAAAGTTAGCCGTCATTTCAAACAAAAATACTTAACATCAAACTATGGAAACGAAAAAAACAACATTGAGAGGATTAGCAACCGTTAGTTTTTTTACCGACAATTTGCAGGAAGCAAAAAAATGGTATACCGAATTCTTAGGAATCGATCCGTATTACATTTTTCCCGATAAGGAAAATCCCGCTTATATCGAGTTCCGTATTGGAGATTTTAAACACGAGTTGGGTATTATTGACAAGAAATACCAACCTAAGTTGGCTTCTGATAAAATAGGTGGTGCCGTTGTGTTTTGGCATGTGGACGATATAAAAAAAACATTTGAAAAGTTAGTAAAAATGGGCGCCACGGAATACGAAAAAATAACCGAAAGAGAAGACGGATTTATCACCGCTTCAGTTGTTGACCCCTTTGGCAACATTTTGGGTATTATGTACAATCCACACTATTTATAGATTTTAAAATCTATGAACCGATGAGAACCGTAGCTCAAAAAATGGGTATCAAGGAAAAAACATCTGCCTATTTTGAAAACGCTCCCAAAGAAGCCGTTGAAGACATGCATCTACCTGAACTCAATATATCAAAAACCTTAAAAGGCGAATTTGATTACATTCACTTTTTTGCCAAAACACAGGCTGAACAGACGGAACTTTTTCCTAAACTGAAAGCGCATTTGAAATTAGAAGGAATGCTATGGGTATCGTGGCCAAAAGGCGGACAGTTGGATACCGACCTCACTTTACCGAAAGTTATTCAGATAGGTTACGAATTCGGTTTGGTAGAAAGTACCTGTTTAAGCGTTAATGACACTTGGTCGGCATTAAAATTTACACATCCGAAGAAAGGAAAAATATACAACAACAGCCACGCTAAATTAAAATCAAGAACAACGAATCGCTAAAATGAACTGTGTAAAAGCAGAACTTATTGAGTACTTTTATAATTACATTAGTTTTAAATAACGGCACTGCAAAAGTAATTACCTGCCAAAACCAGTATTACAAACAATATTATTAATGAATAATTAAAATATGAAAAGTTATTCTTTTAATGCAGTTATAGAAATAATTGGAATTAATCCTTATGTTCTAATACCAGAGATCATTCTTACAGAAATTTTTATTCAAGCTGGCAAAGATAAAGGGAATATCCCAATTAAAGGAACAGTCAATAGATTGCCATACTTACAAACTTTAGTCAAATACAATGGTATTTGGCGACTTTACATAAATTTAACTATGCTTAAAGATTCGCCAAAACGCATTGGAGAAACCATTGAAGTCACCATTGAATATGATCCGTCGGACAGGACAATAAAGCCACATCCTAAATTAATTGAAGCGCTAAAGAATAATGAAATAGCAAAGTTTAAATTTGATAGTTTATCTCCTTCTGCAAAAAAAGAAATGGTGCGCTATATTACCTCATTGAAAACAGAGGAAAGTAGAGATAGAATAATTGAGAGAGCAATTAATTATTTGTTGGGAAAAAGTACCTTTATTGGAAAAAAAATGCTTAAATGAAGCGTGAAACAAAAAACTCATTAAAAATTAATCTTAGAAAAAATTATTTCCTGTACTTGCACAAATTTGTAGAATTAGCAAAAGAATTGTTGATGAATAAAGGTTACAAAGTTGTTACGGTAAATATTAATACTGTTGAATAAAACAGAAATAAATGCTTTGACCACTTCCCTATTCTACTGTCTGTAAAAATAAAAGTAGCACCAAAGCAAATTTGATTGTATAAATAAATAACATATTAAAAAGCCTTTTATACTAAACGTCTACAACATTTTATAATTAAATTAAACCAACTTTTATTAAAAATTTTTTGTTCAAAACAAAATTACTATTACATTTGTACTATACAATTTGTATAATACATATTATTTAGTATGAAAAATGAATTAAAATTGACCGAACTTTTATCTTCTTGGGAAGACACATACAAAAAAGGACAATTAACCTTGTGGATTTTCCTTTCATTACAAGAAGGCACAAAGTATGTAGATGAAATAAAAGATTTTGTAGAGACCAAATCAAACGGAACCATTACCTGTGAAGAGCAAAGCCTGTACCGTGCATTAAGGAAGTACGAACTAATTGAAGTATTAAAACACGAACTTCGCAAAGGAAACAAAGGACCTGACAGAAAATACTATTATCTGACCGATTTGGGATCAGAACTTTTTAAAAAGTTCGTTGACAGAAACATCAATCTATTTTATTCTGAAGAAATTAAAAAACTTTTAAAACCATAAATTATGAAGACGATCACACCCTACTTATTAAAGTTTGCTGTAGCAGCTACTTTTTTAACCATAGTATTCAGATATTTTTTAAGCTATGGTATAGATAACAAATCTGCAATTATCATTGCACTATCTGCAGTGTTTTATGGTACTGCCATGTTTATAAGCGGATGGTATTTTGGAAGAAAAGACGGAGAATACCTGCCCATTTACGATGTTGGTTTTAGATTTCATGCCACAACCTACCTTGTACACAACCTTATTTCTGTTTTGTGGTTCACTTTTAGCTTTAATTCTAACTATGAAAAATTGCAGATAATATACAGCACAGCATTAATCTGGGGAATACTGTTAATTGTACATTTGATCTTTTATTTGCGTGCAAGAAAAAAATCGATCAATAACCTATATAAGGAAGACCTTTTTGATTAAATAATAAGTAAAAAGACGCCGGCAATATGATATTGAAGTGCAAAAGCAAGAAAGGATATCAATTTTAGAACCCAGTCAACAGTAATCGGGCTAATTAAATGTCAAAATATTTAACTAGCGCAGCAGTCTATCACTACAAATAAAGCTAAATTTGTTGCACCGGGAAAATTTTAGAAGATTTATAGATGAGCAAACAATATCAGATAACGAAGAGCTTTAACCATTTTGAATGGATCGACATCTGTAAACCGGATAAAGAGGAGCTGAAAAAAATAGCTGAAGCATATCAATTAGATTATTTCCAGATCAAAGACAGTCTACAACCGGGTCACCTGCCTAAAATAGAGATCCATGACCGATATACTTTTATTGTGCTAAGGGCTTTCACTGCAAATTTTAATACCGGAGCCAGCACCGTTCCAGAGCTTTCTAACAAAATTGCCTTTTTCTTTAATAACGAAAAGTTGATCACTATTCATTCAACACCGTTTTCATTTTTAAACATTCAGGATAAACCTTTCACTTCGGTAGAAGAGCTATTACTCCATATCATTTTTAAAATGGTTAATTCTTATGAGCAACCTTTCGAAGAACTGGATACAAAAATAAGTGAACTTGAAAAAGTAATATTTTTAAAAGACTATACAAAAGTTTCTATTGAAAACCTTTACTTTTTGAAAGCGCAGGCACGCATTACAAAAAAACTGTTACAGATTTTTCAGAATGTAGTAAACCAAATACAGGTACAAGATGAGCAGAGAACAGCACAACAAAATATAAAAGACCATCTTTAAGCTTGATACTCAGTTACGATGAAGTTCTGGAAGATGCCAATAACCTACTAAATTCGTATCACAGTGTAAATGCGCAGAAGAACAATGACGTTATGAAGCTACTTACCGTTTTCTCGGCCTTTTTTTTACCGTTAACGTTTATTGCAGGGATTTATGGTATGAATTTCGATTATATGCCGGAGCTTGAATGGCACTTTGGCTATTTTGCCACACTTACCGTAATGCTTGTAATTGCAATTATAATATTTCTTTGGTTCAAGCGAAAAAAGATTTTATAGGCTGATAAAATTGATGATTTGCATGCTGTAAAAACCGTTACACATTGAAAAATATGATTAGTTATTTTCTGACTTTAATCGCCTTAAAATAACGTCACGTAAACGCTCTTCATTTGCATCGCCCCACATTCCCAACGCAGCAATTACGGGAATTACCGTTTTACCAAATTCCGTTAAACTGTACTCTACTTTTGGCGGCACAACCGCATAAATCTTTTTAGTAATCAATTCGTGGTCTTCCAATTCTTTTAATTGAATATTTAAGACACGTCTTGTTGCATCGGGAATTTTCCGTTGCAGTTCACTCGGGCGCTGATGTCCTTGATCGATAAACCACAACAAACGGATTTTCCATTTGCCGTACAGCACTTCCCCTATTAAATCTAAACCACAATTCAGATTTGGTAAAATCTTTCTTTCATACATAAGACAAATGTAAACCTATGTTCCCTATTGTGCAATAGTGGATAATTTTATCCCTATCTGAATCGTAACTCCGTACTTATGAGATGTGTACATATGTTTCAACTTTGCTTAAAACAATTTACGCATGGAACAACAATTTAATTTCAACAATGAATTATCGGGCAAAATTGCCTTGGTAACAGGCGGAACAAAAGGAGCCGGAAAAGCAATAGCAGAAAGACTTTTACAGGCTGGCGCAACCGTCATAATCACGGCAAGAAACGCACCCGAAACAGAAAACGGCAAACTGCATTTTATTACTGCTGATTTAAGCAAGGCAACAGATGCACAAAAAGTAATCAGTGTAGTACTTACAACTTATGGCAGGCTGGACATTTTGGTGAATAATCTGGGTTCTTCAACCACTCCTGCAGGTGGATTTGCAGCATTATCGGATGAAGATTGGGAATCAACCTTACAAGCAAATTTGCTTGCTCCTGTTCGATTGGACAGAGGATTTTTACCACAAATGATTGATCGAAAAAGTGGTGTTATCATTCACATCGCTTCCATTCAGGGTAAATTACCGCTGTACGATTCTACTTTGCCGTATGCGGCATCAAAAGCTGCTTTGATTAACTACAGTAAAAGCTTATCGAACGAAGTAACACCAAAAGGAGTTCGTGTACTTACGGTTTCTCCAGGATGGATCAATACTACAGCTTCGAAAGCATGGTTGGGTGAAATAGCAAGAAACGCGAACAGTACGGTAGAAGAAGCACAACAAGGTGTAATGGATGCTTTGGGCGGAATTCCTTTTGGCAGACCTGCCGAACCGGAAGAAGTTGCTGAATTGGTTGGTTTTCTTGTTTCACCAAGAGCCAGTTATTTAACAGGAACTGAATTTATAATCGATGGCGGAACCGTGCCAACAATTTAATAATATTAAAAACTTAAAAAATGAACTTACCTAAAGTAATAGCAAAATTAACAGAAGCCCAAAACAATTTTGACAGCGCAGCGTACGCCAATTGTTTTACCGAAACTGCCGTTGTTTTTGACGAAGGCAAAACACACAATGGGAGAAAAGAAATAGAAAACTGGATTGACAAAGCCAATAAAGAATATCAGGCGACAATGAAGCCGTTAGACTATAACGAAACCGAAAATATCTTATCGGCAGAAACTTCAGGAAATTTTCCGGGAAGCCCAATTGTATTGAATTACCATTTACAGATAACTGACGAATTGATACAATCATTGAAGATTACAGGATAAATTGAAATGGCTATCTTAGCCATTTATTTTTGCTTAAGAAAAGAAGTTTTAAAATCACCACAACAATAAAATCAGATCTAAGAATGTCTTATTGTACAGCTATTGTAAATATGCAATCCGAAGAAAAAAAGGCTTTGCACAAAAACTATCACGACAACCACTATGGTTTCCCGATCAACGATGACAACGAATTATTTGGAAGATTAATTTTAGAGATCAATCAGGCCGGATTGAATTGGGAAACGATTTTGAAGAAAGAGCAATCATTTAGAAATGCTTACAGCAATTTCAATATCGAAAAAGTTGCAACATATACCGAAGCAGACAGAGAAAGGCTGTTGGCTGATGCAGGAATTATTCGCAACAAACTAAAAGTAAATGCCGCAATAGAAAACGCAAAAGCAATTCTTATTTTGCAGAAAGAGTTCGGTTCTTTTGAAAAATGGTTAGCACATCATCATCCAAAAACCAAAGAAGAATGGGTTAAATTATTCAAGAAAACATTCCGCTTTACAGGAGGCGAAATTGTTAACGAGTTTTTAATGAGCATTGGTTACCTTCGCGGTGCCCATGATGATGATTGCCCTGTTTATAAGGAAATTTTAGAGCAAATACCAATGTGGACGAAATGATCATTGGAAGAATAGAAAGATAGCATTACAAAATTAGTACATCTTAACAGTAAACAACAATAAGAGCATTTTTATATGCTCTTAAATCTTAATAATACTCTATTTACAAAATATCAGCCCCTCCTACTCTTTTCAATTCTTTTTTGGAGAAGAAGGGAATATGATATTTTTTATTTATTCTGATTCTACTTTTGCTGCTGCTGGCAATGCCTTTTAAAATACATATCACTAATTAAAATTAAATCATTTAATAACGATCTATTTTGTTTTCGTAGGACGAACTTCTACTTTACTTGGCAAAACATTTGGATTCATTTTTAATAAGTCTACAATCATTTGTCCTAAATCTGAAGGCTGAATTTTCCATTCATCTGCTTCGTTAGGAATATGTTCGTTAAAGTGCGATGTTACAGAACCCGGCATAATGGTTGTGCACTTTATATCGTAATTACGCAAATCTAACATTGCAGCCTGTGTAAAACCAACTACACCAAATTTTGATGCATTGTAACCTGCCCCCTGTGCAAAAAAGTTTGTTCCTGCCAATGAGGCGATTGAAAAATAATATCCCTTGTTTTGCTTTAACTGTTCTACTGTTGCTTTAAGCGTATGAAAGGCTCCTGTTAAATTTGTATCTATCATGACATTCCAATCTTCCAAAGACATTTCGTCGACCGGTGCAAATTTTCCCAATCCTGCATTAGCAATAACAATATCCAACTTGCCGTAGGTAGCAATGATTTTTTCGATCGCTTTCCTTTCATCGTCAAAATTTCTAACATCGGATTGCAAAGCCAATACATTTTGATTTCCCAATTCGTCTTTAGCCTTTTCAACAGCATCGATATCTCTGCCCGAAATTGCTACTTTAACTCCGTTCTGCAACAATGCCTTTGCAATGCCAAAACCTATCCCTTTTGTTCCTCCGGTTATGTAAGCTACTTTGTTTTCTATATTCTGCATTTTTATCTATATGATTTTAAATTATATCAACGTTTCATGTATCGTAAAGGTATCTAAATATTTACTATTAGTTCGTTAACCGGATATGTAAATAAAATAAGAAAGTTAAAAATATCAAAATTTTATATGCGCGCATATAAAATTACTATCTTTGTACTTCATAAGTGTTTTTTTGGTTATTAAGAGGTTGTACGTTTTTTACTGCAACCTCTTTTTTTGTAATTATATCCCACCAAATAATTTGAGTGATTTATTTTCTAAACCGGAAAAAATACACAGAAACATATCCACGAAAAGCTCATGAGTAAAGCAAAATAGAAACTTTTCTCGACGAAATTACCTATAAGTAAAATTGCTAATGAATTGGGATTTGAGCATTCACAGTCTTACGGTGGTCTTTACAAATAGACAACGAGTATATCTCCATTGGAATTCTTGCAATCTTTAATTGATTACAGCTAAAGTCATAGAAAATTGAATGAAAATATTTTATTTTAAGCACATATTGTTATCATAGTCAATTTTATATTTTTGTAAAATGAAAAACTTCAAAGACTTTACATCTTATAATGAATACCTTGGTTTAAACAAACCCTTGGACAACGATATTGATGTTGGTTTTTACGACCCGCCAACTATGCTTTCAAAATCTGAACCTATTTCGGTTGACTTTTATAGAATTTCAATTAAAATAAATTTGGTTAATAAATTGTCTGAAAAGCATGAACCAATCACAGCGGTGTTTTTCAACAGTCCTAATTTGGTTGTTCCTGCTGGTTGGGATGTTGAACCGACTTATAAAGGAATGTATCTGCAATTATCAAAGAAATTTATCGAAGAAAACAGATATTTATTCAAAACTTATTTGGATTATGGGCAACACGAAGCTTTGTATTTGACAAGCGAAGAAGTTGAAGAAATTTCTGCGGTTTTTAAATTGATGATGAAATATTACGAAAGCGAAAAAGGAAATTTCAATGTGCTTTTATCTTATGTGAATGTAGTTGTTTCTTTGGTAGAAGCCTTTTATAAAAGACAATTTTCTACCGACCCGAAACAATACAATCATATCGTTACAGATTTTCAACAAAGTTTGATTGACTACTATAATCAGCCTGTTTCGCAACTTCCGAATGTCCAATATTTTGCGGACAAACTGGGTTTGACGGCTAATTATTTGGGTGACATTGTAAAACATTTTACGCAGAAATCAGCTTTGGAAAATATTCACGAGTTTGTAATTAAAAAAGCCAAAGAATTATTGCTTGAAAATCAAAAAATGAACACGACCGAAGTGGCTTATGAATTGGGTTTTGAATATCCTAACTATTTTTCAAAGTTCTTTAAAAAGCAAGTTGGTTTAAGTCCGAAAAAATATCGCCAACAATTAAATTAATGATAAAAAACGCTCTTTTTTAAGGGCGTTTTTCGTAATCAGTAATTTGTTTCCTTTTTTGTAGTAATCTGTTTCCATTGGTTGAAATTCAAGGTTTTAATTTTGTCTTATCATTATTTAAAATAAAAAAATGAAAGCAAAAATAACTTTGATAACTGTACTAATGTTACTGTCATTAGGAAGCAGTTTATTTGGACAAACTAAAAATTCTAAACAAAAAACAGTCTTACTCATCAATACGCATTTGACCTACCCTGGTTGGTCCGAAGGCAAATTAAATGCTTCGTTTTACAATGTGGCAAAGGAATTTTTCATCTCAAAAAATTATAAAGTTTTAGAAACAAAAGTGGAAGACGGTTATAACGCTGATGAAGAAGTTGAAAAACATTTGCAAGCTGACATTATCATTCTGCAAACACCAGTAAATTGGGAAAATGCACCTTGGATTTACAAAAAATATGTAGATGAAGTTTTTAACAGTGCATTGAAAAGCAAAAAATTCCTTTCGGGAGATGGACGTTCGGAAGCGGAAGGTTTTAAACAATATGAAATGGGCGGAAAAATGCAGGGCAAAAAATTTATGATTTCTGCCACTTGGAACGCATCAAAAGAAAGCTTTAACAATCCTGAAAATCCACTTTGGAAAGGAAAAACTGCCGATGATGCTTTGTTTAATGTCGCTGCAAACTATCTGTTCACGGGCTTTGATGTTGTTCCCGGACATTATTGCTACGATGTGTATCACAACAAACACATCAAGGAAGATTTAGAAAATTATCCTGCCTATTTGCAGAAAGTTTTCAACATTAAATAAATTTATTCAATAGCAATTACAATGAAATCAAATAAAAAAGTACTCTTAATCAATACTCATTTAAACTATCCAAACTGGTCGGAAGGCTTATTAAATGACGCTTTCCATCAAAAAGCAAAAACGTTTTTTCTCGAAAAAGGTTTTGAGGTTTTAGAAACAAAAGTCGAAGACGGTTACAATGCAGACGAAGAAGTAGAAAAACACTTGGAAGCGGATTTTATCATTCTGCAAACACCAATAAATTGGTTTGGTGCACCGTGGATTTATAAAAAATATGTGGACGAAGTATTCAACAGCGGATTGCACAGTGCCAAATTTCTTTCAGGCGATGGCAGAACCCGTGAAGATGCAACCCAACAATATGGAACAGGCGGAAAAATGCAGGGCAAAAAGTTTATGGTTTCTTCCACCTGGAATGCACCGAAAGCAAGTTTCGACGATCCCAACCAAATACTTTTTGAAGGTAGAAGTACGGCAGATGTTCTCATTCAAATTACCAGCAATTATCGTTTTTGCGGTGTTGAAATTGTGGCAGACTATAATTGCTTTGACATTTTCAAAGACGGCGATATTGTAGGCTGTTTGGAAACTTATCCGAAACATTTGGAGAAAAATTTGATATAAGTGCATCATTTCAAAGTGGTTGATCTAATAATAACAGCAATTATAAAAGGCTGGAAACCATAAGATATTTCGTTACTTAAGTTTAAACCTTAAAATAATGATTTAAAAAAAATAAGCAACTAGGTTTATAAAAACACAGTTGCTTATCCCTTAAAAAAGAAATTGTTATGAAAGTATAAATATATCATTTAAATCACTAAAAACCAGTTAAAAGGAAGCTAAATAAAAGTAAAATAAGAGTTTTTAACAGAATTACATCTATATTTTTTAAAAAACTAAAAGCTAAGGTTATCTTTTTTTTCTATGACATATGCTTTTACTCCTGCCATTTTTCCATTTTCAAACTTCCAAACATCGCAATAATCATAGTGGGTATCAGCTCCATCTTTAGTCTTTAAAGTTATCTGACCTGTAACGATTACAAAATTGTCTTTTTCCACCGTTGTATCAACAGTAAACACAGGTGGTTCCCAATAAAATTCCTTCATGTAATTTAGAACTTCCATTTTACCCGATAGTATTCGATCACCAATAAAAACCCATGTGGTATCTTCTGTACAATAGGCTAAAAAGTTCTCGTAAGCAATTATATAATTATAGTTAAGGGCATCAATACGTATCTACTATTGATGCCCCTAATTACTAAAATAAAAAAGATTTATACCTAAAGATACAAAACATACGCTATTTACAAAGTTAACGAAGTTATAAAATACCGAACAAAACATTTCTCAAGTAGGTTTTATACTGAAATTAACATCCTAAAAACGTCATTATATTGAATTAAGCTGTTAAATGAAATGTCTTTTAAACGAAACTACAATATTTTTATAAGAAATAAACATCAGCCGTTTAATTACTATTCATATATTCTGTTTTATAATCTCCAATGTGTTGTTCGCTTAATTTAATCATCTTTTTGTTTCTAAAATAATTAGCTACGCCGTAAAGCAACAGCATAAAAGAAATGATAAAAAACGTCCACATTACCAAATGCGTTTCGGAAAATTTAAAAAAACTATCTATAGAAAGACCTGCTACGAAAAAATACATCGCCGTTCTAACAAATGCCAGCAAAGCGGTTTGGTTTGCCAAATGTGTACGTTGAAGTGCTAATTTTTCTCGTAAAATAAGATCTTTATTCATAATTGATTTTTTAAGCCCCGTTCTACAAAGATAGCAACATTCATTTGAAAATCTATTTTGAATGTAAACTGCAAGATTCGTGTATTATTAGAATTCTTTCAGGTGCGATACGTTATCTTTGCAAAAAAATATCATGACTTCAATAAACGAAATAAACAGTTACATACAGCCCCAGAAGGATAAACTCATCAACCATTCCTTATACAAAAAGATTGTTATTATTGCCGATTTGCAACAATTTCTAAAGGTTCATGTTTATGCCGTGTGGGATTTTATGTCGTTGTTAAAAGCGTTACAATCAAAACTTACCTGTACAACAAGCCCATGGTTTGCTTCTCCCAATCCCGAAGTTCGTTACCTTATCAACGAAATTGTTCTTGCAGAAGAATCTGATTTAACTTTAGGCGGAAAAAGATTGAGCCATTTTGAAATGTATCTGGAAGCTATGCGCAAAAGCAATACCGATACCGTACACATTGAAACGTTTTTAAAGAATGTACAGGAAACAGATATATTTAATGCGATAAAATTGAGCACGCTTCACCCAAATATCAAAGAATTTCTAACATTTACTTTTGAGGTTATCAAAGCAGGCAAACCCCATGAAATAGCTGCTGCATTTACTTTTGGGCGTGAAGACCTGATACCGAACATGTTTACCGAAATGCTTAAAGAATTTAAACTGCGCTTTAAAGATACCGACCTTACCGATCTTGTTTATTACTTTGAACGCCATATTGAACTGGACGCAGACGAGCACGGTCCCATGGCATTTGAAATGATTGCCTACTTATGCGGAACTGATGCTGTAAAATGGAATGAAGCCGCACAAACAGCAGTTACATCGTTAGAAAAAAGGATAAGATTATGGGATGCGATTGAAGAATTAATTGATAAAAACAGTCATTAAAATTAAAGATATAATAGTACGATACAAAAAAACCGATCATCTGGATCGGTTTTGTTATTAATTGCGATAGCTATCGTATTCTTCTTTTGATATATTCCGTAAGCTGATTTGATTGTACCGCTTTAAATTGTCAAAAAAAGTCGCGTTGTTTTTAACCTCATCATTCATTTCAAACAAATAATAATCCGAGTTAATTTTTATCAGCACGTTTTCACTGTTTGCTGTAGCAGCATCTACAGCAGTACCTTTATCTGCCCTTATTACATAATAGCCGTTATTAATCAGGTGGTAACCGTTTTCAAATACAGTAATAAAAGTAGAATCGCCTGTGTACGTTTTTAGTTTTTTCATAGCTTATTATTTTATTGTTGTTACCTAAAAATACAACTTTTACAACTAAAATTTCTTTTAAAAACAAATACTTAAAACTATTTTATATTGAAATTTTACATGCCAATGTGACACAAATTTTGGTAAAAGGTATAAAGTTTGCAGCTTAAATTACGATTTAACACAAAACAATGATATATGGAACCTAAATTTAAAATTGGAGATGTTGTGGAATTAAACAGTGGCGGACCACAAATGACAATTACCGTTGCTGAAAATATACACGCGGTAACAAGAAAAAAACTACCCTTTAAAGGAATTGTTACCACTGTTTGGTTTGAAGACAACAGTAAATTTGAATCGAAATTTCCACAAGATGCTTTAAGTCTTACAAAAGAAAATTAATTGAACTATTATAGATCTATAAGCTTAATTTTAAATTACTTAAAAAAAACACTTTCAACATTTTGAAAGTGTTTTTTATTGCTTATAAATTTATTGTCTTTTATTACTTTTCACTAATAATGCCAATGCAAAACCCACACCGGCACCTATTAAAACTTTCTTTTTAAACGAACTGTGGTTTTTCAACTCTGGATTGCCATAAATTCTTAAAGGTTCTTTAGATTGTTGCAATATATTGCCTTCAACATCTGGTCCTTTCTGAAAGTTCATCATCATGCGAACAAATGCAAACGCTGCGTAACTGAACGGCTTTGGGAAAATACGATAGATTGTTGTGATAAGTCTGGAACTAAAATCAGGATACACATCAGATTTAGGATCCGCAGCAAGTTCTAACATTGTTTGTGCCGTAAGGCGTGGATCTGAAGCTAATGGAGAAATACCCATTTTAAAACCAGAATATTTTGCAGAGTGCAGATTACCGGTAGAATTTTGCAGTTGCGGATAAATATTGCAAATATGAATATTGTTATGATTAGATACTTCTGCCCGAAGACCTTCCATCATTCCTTTTATACCGTATTTTGACGAGGAATAAACAGCACTGAAGGGAGCAGGCATCATTCCGCCTATAGAAATATTATTTATAAGAATACCGTACTGCTGTTCTTTAAAGATTTTTATGGCGTTGTACGCACCGTGCATGTATCCGAAAAGATTTGTTTTAATTACCTGCTCATGAATCTCCATAGGTATCTCTTCGAATTTGCCATTTGCCATAACTCCGGCGTTGTTCACCCAAACATCTATCCTACCAAAATGTTCCAAAGTTTTTTCAGCGATTTTTTCTACGTCTTTTGCAACAGATACATCAGCAGAAATACCTATGGCAACGGCTCCCAAATTAGCACAAATATCTACTACCTCATCAATTCCATGTTGTCCGCGGGCAACCAACACTACTTTGCAACCCGCAGCCGAAAAGGCTTCGGCCGCTGCACGCCCTACTCCACTGCTTGCTCCTGTAATTACAATTACTTTACCGCTAATATTATTTTGTATGTGCTGTTTCGTATCCATAGCTATAGTTTTTAAACAATAAAACATTTATTGTGCCACTACAGCGCTTTATAAGCTAAAGAACCGGCATATCATTAACATATGTAATTGTTGTTTTATAATTATGTAAAGCAGCTACGTAATAACGAGAACACTATTAGCAACTTAAGTAGTTTGTAATTAGCTAAATTAAAGTGGTTAATATAAAGTAGGTTTCTAACTATTTTAACCTGAATAGATTTAATTTACAGATTGCTATAGACAATCTTTTTACTAACATTTTTCTTACTAACATTTTTTTAATCAGCAGTCAGCGCATATTGAATGGAAGTATGAATAGCTCAATCAAAAAAAACCACCCGTTAAGGGTGGTTAATTTAGTACTGTTGTCTACTGTAAATAAATTTAGATAGAACGCTCGTCCCAATCTCTAATTTCACGCTCGATATCTTCGCGCGTTCTACCAGATTTTTCCTGCATTTTACCTAACATTTCTTCGTATTTTCCTTCTGCAAAGGCTTTATCATCATCAAACCATTCACCGTATTTTTGTTTTACAGCTCCTTTAACTCGGTTCCATTTTCCTTCCATTTCTAATCTGTCCATAGCAATATATTTTTATGATTAAACTTGCTTTGGTAAAAACAAAAACGATGCAAAAATTACTTCTAGGTATCCAAATTTAGTATCATTTACATCATATTTTTTGTGTAATACTGCTCAAGTAAATATGCTACAAGACTTTGGTGTAAAGCACATAAACAGCATTATATCTAGCATAAAAAAATGTTACAGCAAGAATTTATTTAGTTTATTTATATCTTTAAAAAAATTTAATAATAATATTAATACACAATTATACTATTGCGAATATGTACATTTTGTAGAAATTTTAACCAATTACTCTTTTACGGTAACAGAAGTGCATGAAAGTTAAAATTCCGTAATACGGTACTCATAAAAACCATTTGATTTAACATAAATTTACCGTTATGTTCCCCAATCGCACCGGCGATTAAGTTTCCGCGGACTGTACGAATAACCCTTGCACCCACTGTTTCGTAATAATTGTTGAAAACAAATTAAACTTCGGATTATACTACTTAGCTTTGAAGCTTTTGCTTTTTTTAGCTTTTTTACTTTTATTAAGCCAAATAATAAACCCTGTCACCGGTAATGAACCACAAACCAAAGAAGCTAAAAAGTACAGAATCTTTGTAAAAATACCACCAAAAGCACCTGTATGCAAGTCGTAATTCATTCCTGCAAGCCAATCGCCTGCCGGTGTTTGATTAGAACTCTTTATTTTAGTGATCTGTCCGTCGTTTTTATTAAAATAATACCACACAAAACTTCCGGTTCTGTTTTTAAGCATACGTACCTGAATATCATGTAAGCCTTCGTTCTTTTTTAAACGAACAGACATCATATCTGCCAATGGATGCTTAGCAAGGGTATATACTAAAGCATTATCTAGGCTACTCGCCTTTTGTTGTGGAACAGTATTAAAAGAAATTGTTTTAGCAGGTTCATTTGTGCTTAGTTTATTAAAAGAATTACTGTAAAATTCTTTTAAAGAAGGGTATGAAAAAAGCAGACCTGTAAAACCTAAAAGCAGTGCAAAAAGCAAACTGTAAAATCCTAATACATTATGCAAGTCATAATTAAGCCTTTTCCATTTTACACTAAAATCAAAACTAAGACCTTTCTTTAATGTTTTAACTTTCCACTTTTTTGGCCACCAGAGTACCAAACCTGTTACCGTTAAAATTAAAAACATAATTGTAGAAACAGAAACTACCGTATGCCCTATTTTTTTTCCAAGAAGCAGATTCATGTGCAACTGCAGCACCAATTGGAAAAACTCGGTTTTAGAATTTTCAACCGCCTGTACTTTTCCCGTATAAGGATCAATAAAAACTCTTTTATTATATTTAAAGTAAGTAGCGTATGTTAATGCGTCTTCATTGGTTTTAACGGCTCTAAATATCCAGATTCTGTCTTTTGCAGGATACAAATCAATGCGGCTAACTTCTTCACCATCTGGTAACGCTTTTTGTGCAATTGCGGTAAGTGTTGTTAAAGGCAAAGCTTGCGCCGATTGATTGTTTACAGACTGTTGTGCTATATAATACTTATCAGGATAAAAAAGTACTTTTAAATCGTCATGAAAAACATATACACAACCTGTAAGGCTAACTATCAGAACAACCAATCCAGACAATAATCCCAGCCATTTATGCAGCCATAAAACGCTTTTTTTTACCATTCGCTAAAACTTAAAATACACATTTAAGTTAGCAACTGTGCCTGTTCCATGAACATACTCTGCGTCTAATGCGCGGTATTGGCTTACGGTTGGATAATAACTTCTGTTAAACAAATTTTCTACACCCAAACTAACGCGCCATTGATTATCAATTTGATAACTTCCTGAGAAATTAAACAAACTAACATCTTTTACCGGACCTTCACTATTGTTGTATTTACCTTTGTCGTTTAACTGAAAACGATCACGAGATCCTGTAAATACCCAAAAAAGATTTAAATTCCATTTATCTGTTGGTTTGTAGGTTACAAAACCAGTGGCTTTAGCAGGTGCAATACGTGATCCGTTTAAATAAATCTCTGTTCCATTATCTAATTTTGCTTTTCCTTCTACATAAGCATAGGTACCCCCAATAGTTAGGTTTGACGTGAAGCGTGCGTCTAAAGCTACTTCGAACCCTTTTACTTCTTCCGGTTCGCGTTGAGGCATTAAATATCCGCCTACATCAACCAAGTTTACCCCAAGGTCTGATGTACTGATGTAATACGATGCTGATAAATTGAAAATACTGTATCGGCTTGAAAAACCAATTTCGTAATTATTTGTGATGATAGGATCTGTTGCTAAATTTCCAAGCGTGTTTTCTGTTGCTCTTCTTAAAATTCTACCTAATTCGTTAATTGCAAAACCTTGTGAAAAACTTACAAACGGATTAAAATAAGCGTATTTGGTATAACGTAAACCTGCGTTAAACATGGTAGCGCTGTAAGGAATTTTCCCTCCCGAAACAAAGATGCTTCCTTCGTTACCCGGACCTGTTGCAATGGTATTAAAGTCTTTTACCTTTACATCGGCATTTTCGTATCTTATACCTCCTTTAAAAATAAGGTGCTCAAAAAAGTCCATTCGTAATTGTGCGTAAGGCGCAATATTCACCATATTCATTTTTGGAATGTAAACGCGACCATCTGTTAATTCCTGATACGTTACATCGTTTAAAATATCTAAACCATAAGTAACTTCAGCACTTATTTTTTCGATGTTAAATGGAGTATTAAAATTAATTCTTAATCCTTTTTTATCAGAATTAATCATTGTTTGTCCCGGGCCGTACCAAGCTGTTCCAGCAGCCACATATCTGTTCATAGAGCTAAACGTATTCATATATGCTGTAACATCGAACTGCGTATTACCGAATAAATTATCTTTTGAATACGTTAGCATTGCATTATGATTGTAGGGTGTACCTGCCGGTTTTCCCGGTTCTTCACCTGAAACGCCAATTGTTGGTGATTGCCCGTACACTCCGTTTTTACTTATATACTTTGCATGTTGCGTGCTACCGTAATAGTTGTACATAGCACTCAATGCTGAATGATCGTTAATCTGGTAGCCCAACTTTAAAAATCCGTTGTATTGATATGAATTAGACAAACCGTCTGTCTGTCCCAATGGCAAACCGTCTGCATCTCTTTGTAAACCGGTGTAATCAACACTTCCGCCAAAGGTATAATCCCAACGATTTTTTTTACCGTTAAAATACTGTGCCACACGGTATCCCAGTGTTTCTTTTCCATGCAAAGGATTTACCGATGTACCAACGACCGTTTGTCCGCCAAAAGCTTTTTCGTCTTTATTCTTTTTTGTGATGTAATTGATAATTCCACCTCCGGATCCGTTTCCGTAAATAGAAGTAGCCCCTTTTATTACTTCGATACGTTCAATAACCAAAGGGTCAATAGTACGTAAATCTCTTGCCCCATTCATTAAAGGAGTTGACTGCGGAATACCGTCTACCAATACCAAAACTGCCCTTCCTCTTAAAGTTTGACCAGAATTAGTTGCTTTATTTGTTGATGTGCCCAAACCCGGTACAGCGTTTCCTAAAATTGCCGCAAGATTCGATGTGATATTATTTTGAGATTGAATGTCCTGCTGATTTAATATGGTAACAGATGATGGAACCGTTGAAATATGTTCTGGTTTACGACCTGCAGTTATGATGATTTCATCGAGCTGGCTTTCATCTTCAACCAAAACAACTTCAAAAAAGGTCTGATCAACTTCAGCCGGAACTGTAACAAACTGTTCTTTGTAGCCATCTGCCACAAACCACAAGGTAGTATTAGTTATCTTACTTTTTTCTATCTGTGCAGTTCCCTGCGAATTTGTTGTTGCAAGAATACTATCGTTCTGTGTTATTAAAACATTCTGAATTGGAGCTTTGTTAGACGAAACCTGAAATTGAATGTTTTGCGACCAGGCATTTTGAAAGCCGGAGATTAACAGTAACAGCAGTATAGTGTATCTTAAATTGCGGGATGTTTTCAGGAAATGACTAACAGTTTGAACGCCTTTCATTTTTGATTTTATTTAGATTTGTTAAATTTTACGCAAATATATATTTTATAAAAATGCCAGTAAAACTTCTTGTAGATTATTTTTATCAATTCTAAATAAAAATGATAGAAGCCTTCTTAAAAAATAAAATGGTCTTTTACATTCACTTTTCTGTAAAGAAAAATATATCAGTTTACGACGGATCTTAAGCAGACGCTGCTATCTAAAGAGTTGAGAGATTTGGAAAACAACGGCATTGTAAAAAGAACTGTTCAAAATACAGTTCCTGTAACCATAGAGTATGAATTGACAGAATCGGGTTATTGTTTTAAAAAAGTACTAAATGTAATGTTGGAATGGGGATTGGAACACCGAGAGATTTTTTTTAAACAGTTGTAAGGTGCAGCTATTTTAAGATAAAAAATTTAAAGTATTATAGTACAATTGTTTTTAAAACATCAAAGAGAATGCTTTCGCATCCTCTTTCTTTATTACTGCTGTAACATTTTCTGTATTCCGGAATAATGATTTTTACCGTACACAACAACTATTTTTTTACTGGATGATTGCTTGATCTGTTCTACAATGTTTTTATTTCTTTTATCTAAAACAATGCTTTCCAACATATACTTTTGCAGGTCTTTATCTACTTTACCACAAGTGTATCCGCCACTTCCCAACTCCGAATCATAATCGCATTGGCTTAGTTGAACGATTCCCTTTTCTTTTTCTAATTCAGAAATTAGAACAGACATAGGCAGATCTACTGCTTTTGAATTTTTTGAAGTAATTCCCAATTCGGGATAATCCGGCTGGTCTAACAAATCGTATTTTACAATGTAATCAGAGAAAGGCTTCATTTTAGAATACTCAACCAAAGGGTCAATGCCCATCACCTTTCTGAATTTTAAATAATTTACAGTATCGTTTTCTTTAATTATCCTTTCGCTTTTTCTTAAATAAAGACCTTCGTACATCACCAAAAAACCTTCATTCTCTAAACTGTCGATCTTTGATTTAACATCTGCATAGTATTCTTTTGTACCCAGATGTATCATATTTAAAAAAACAATTTTTTTATCATCATATTCTAATGGTTGAAGAACAGCTTTGGTGTCTAATACTCCATTCTTTTTTAAGGCAAAATCAACAAGTTTGCTTGCACACGAACTTAATATGATAAGCGGTATTAACAGTAAAAGTTTTTTCATACATTAAATTTAAAAATATCTAATAAATATAGAGGATAATTTCGGATTTATAAGCTAAAATTATAGAAGTATAAAATTGAAAAAACTTACTACTGCCTTAAAAATCAAACTTGAGCAAGTATTCTTACGCCTATCTTTTGTAATTTAGCATAATGAAACCCAATCTATTTTGAATGAATTATCCTAATATAAAAATATTGGAAACAAGTAACCCATCTAAAGTGCGAAAACCGATACAAAATGAACGCCTTAATAAATAAATTCAAAGAATATGGGAACTTATCACCTGAAATTGAAGAGGAACTGAATAACTATGTTAAGTGTAAAACCAGACAAAAAGGTGATTTCTTTTTAAAACAAGGGCAAATTGTTTCCAGTTTATTTGTTATTGAAACAGGGCTTGTGCGCGCTTATTACATTAAAGATAACCGCGAAGTTAACTCCTGGTTTGGATTTGAAAACATTATTTTGGGTTCTGCATTTCCAGTATTTTACGATAAACCATCTTATGAAAATATTCAATTTTTAGAGCCTTCAACTTACTACTATATTACAAGTAAAGATCTGAACGATTTGTACAAAAGGTTTCCGGAAATGAACACCATTGGCAGGAAAATAGCTGAGGAAATTTGTGTTATTTTAGAAGAACGCATTGGTTCGCTACAAACCGAAAATGCAGAGCAGCGCTATCATTCCTTACTTAAATTCCAGCCCGATGCCATCCAGCGAATTTCATTAGGTCATATTGCATCGTATTTAGGTATCACCCAAGAGACACTAAGCCGCATAAGAAGAAAATAACGATTTTGACATTTGTCAAAAAAGTCGATTCATATTTCAGCTTCCTTTGCATCATAAATTAAAATAGTTTATGATACTAATCACAGGAGCATCAGGAAATTTAGGAAATGCCGTAATAGAAAACTTACTAAAACAAGTTACAGCAAGCAAAATAGCAGGATTATTCAGAAATGAAGAAAAAGCAAAAAGCTTATCTGAGCAAGGTGTAAATGTCCGAATTGGAGATTATTCCAACAAAGAATCACTTGCAAAAGGGTTTCAAGGCGTTGAAAAATTACTGCTAATTAGCAGCAGTGGCGATGATGCGTTGACAGACCATAAAAATGTAATTGATGCCGCAAAAGAGACAGGTGTTGAACACATTTATTACACCAGCGGGGCGTTGAATAGAAATGTTGCAGATTCAAAATTAGGTCCTTTGGTAGACTCTTATATCACAACCGAAAACTATATCATTGAAAGCGGAATAACTTATACCATTTTTCAGAATGGTTTATATTCTGAAACCATTCCGTTTTTTGTAGGCGAAGAAGTTTTAGAAACTGGAATTTATTTACCTGCGGGAAACGGGAAAGCAAGCTTTGCAACAAGAACCAATATGGCAGAAGCGATTGCAAATGTTTTAGCGAGCGATGGTCACGGTAATAAAACGTACATCACATCGGCTCTTCCCTCGTACTCATTTAAAGAAATCGCAGAAATGTTTTCTGAAATAGCAGGAAAAACAATTTCATATACAAATCCGGCACCCGCTGATTATGAAACACAGTTAAGAGCATCTGGTATAGATGAAGGCAGTATCTGGTATGCAAAGCTTCTAGCAGCTATTATTAAAAATGGCGAATATGAAATTTTTTCTTCAGATTTAGAAAAATTATTGGGCCGTAAACCAACAGATTTGAAAACTTATATAAAACAAACATTGTTATCTTAAATTGTTATGAAATTTTTATATCTCGCTTTAGCAATCATATTAGAAGTAACCGGTTCAGGCTTTATGAAAGTATCAGAAGGGTTCTCAAAATGGATTCCAACCAGTATTTTCGCAGTGGCATACATTAGTAGTTTCTATTTTCTTTCGTTAGCACTAAAAGCTATGCCGTTAAGTACGGCTTATGCTATCTGGGCAGGTCTGGGTATTGTGCTTACAGCTGCTGTTTCAGTAGTGGTGTTCAAACAAAAATTAGATTTACCAGCAATTATTGGAATTGTTTTTATTGTTGCAGGTGTTGTGATTATGAATTTCTTCTCGAAAACGGCTCATTAAATAACAATATATTCTCTTTAAGATTCGCTGTTTTTTACATCAAATAAAACACGACCTTTGAAAAATGAACCTTTCACCCTACCCGACCATAAAAAACGACAAAGTTTTACTACGACAAATTACTTCCACAGATATACCGACTATTGTAAGTATTTGTTTTTACGATGCTTTGCAAGCCAAAACAATTGAAGAAGCTACTGCAATGCAGGCAAAAATTGAACAGGATATTGTTGATGGCAACTCGATACATTGGGGCATCATTAATAGTACTACAAATGAAATTGTAGGAACCTGCGGTTATTACAGAGGATTAGACAAAGGTGAAGGCGAATTGGGCTGTGTACTGCTTCCGCAATTTTACGGAAAAGGTTTTATGACAGAGGCTATGAAGCTTGCAATTGATTACGGGCTGAACATTATGGGTTTAAAAAAGATTTGGGCAGTAACCACAAATGAAAATTCAAAAGCAGTAAAACTTCTTGAACGACTTAATTTTGTTAAGACAGCAGATTTAGAAGACAACGAAGTTGAGTACCAGTTAAACAATTGAACTTAAAGACTAAACAATTTAAAATCTAAAAACGATTCAAAAGAAAAGCGGACAGTTGTCCGCTTTTAATCAATTATTCATAATATTCTTTTGATAGTAAACCAAACCCTATTTCTGATGTTTGTTAATCATATCAATAACTTCTGATCTTTTTTTGTTGATACGTGTTTCAATACGGTTCAACAATTCGTTTTCTTTACCTGTTTCAAATTTTAAATCGGCGTCTGTCAATTGTGAAAACTGTTCTTTTAACTTTTTTGACGATGCATCCCAATTCGTAATTTTGAAACCTTCTTGTTTTGGATTATTTTCCATGGTAAATTATTTTGTCACAGCTTAAATGCTGTTATGTAAATGTAGGGCTATATAACTGCAGTCATCACAATAGTATGTTAATTAATTGAAAATCAAATAAATAATAAAAAAAACTTATCAAGTACTTTCAACTCCACAAACAGCATTTACAGTTGGTATCTGTTAATAATACTGATCATTTCTGATTCGTATTTATTCAAACGCCTTGAAATCCTTTCCAAAAAATCTTTTTCTTTTCCTTTTATGTAATCTATATCAGTAAGTATAAGTATTGGAAACTGCCGTTGCAAACCTGCAGCAACTTTGTTCCAGTCGGTAATTTTTAAAACTTCTCTTTTAGGATATTTTACCATAGAAAATTTAGTAGCTATAAATTAAGATACGCGCTTTGTAAATATAGAATTAAAATAAGCAATGAATTACAATACTCCCTACTTACTTTTTAAGTATTTTTCTGATAATATATAATCATTTCTGCGTAAAGCATCTCTTTGGTATAAAATTATTTTGTCAAAGAATTTATAAGTATAGACGTATCCAATATACCAATATCTGAATTGAAACAAAATCACATCTTACTTCCTAATTTATAAGGAAGCACATTAATAATGAAAAAGAAGATATATTAAAAAAAAGACTGATAAATTTGGATGAACTAAAGTGATATTAATATATGGAAAGAAAACTAATTGTAATTACAGGAGGCCCGGGCGTTGGTAAAACAACACTTCTTAATTGTTTAAATAACAAAGGTTTCATAACTGTTCCGGAAGATGCAAGACAAATAATTAAAGAACAGATGGAAGCCAGCGGCGAAGCTTTGCCTTGGAAAAACAAAACATTTTATGCCGAATTAATGTTGAAAGCATCTGTTGATTCGTATAAAAAAGAGGTCAGAGAAATTTCCTCTCAGACGGCTTTTTTCGATAGAGGTATATTGGACGCAATCTGTTATATGCAGATGGAAAATATACCTGTATCAGAAGAATGGAACGCTCTTGCAAACACATATCGATATTATCAAAAGGTTTTTATACTGCCGCCGTGGGAAGAAATATATGAAATCGACAGTGAACGAAAACAAACATGGGAAGAAGCTGTATTTACATTTGAAAAAATGAAAGAAACTTACTTAAAGTTCGGATACGATATCATTGAAGTTCCAAAATGCAGTGTTGAAGAAAGAGCAAAATTTGTATTGGATTCTATTAAATAGTTCTTTTAAAATTATATGTTAGCGGTTATATTTTAGTAACTGTTTTACAATTACAGTCGGTTTACTTTATCCGGGAATTTATCTGCAAAAGCCGAAATAAGCTGCATGGTATACGAACTACTTTTGTAACGGGTTAGAAAATCTTTCAATTGTTCCGGATCTGTTATTGGCTCTTCATAGGGAATATAACCCATACCGTAAAAGTGTCCTTCTTGCACCCAGATACAGCTGCGTTCATTATTATTTCTTCCCTTATCCAAAATATAGTAGCTTGGCTTGATTTCTGTTACAAATTCTATCGCTTCGTGTACCAATTCGTTGTGCAGAACTAACGAAGGCAAATCAGACTGATCCTTTATAGGAATGCCTTCACTTTCTGTAGTTACAGCATACTTACAAAAGCGGTAATCCAACGCAAATTTGTCCTTCAGATTGCGCAGAAAATTCACTCCTTCGTTTACAGAACCAAAAACCTCTATACATTTCTGCAGTTTGGTGACCTTACCCACTGCAAGATACCTGTAACCGTTGCGCGCGGTATATTCATAGAGTCCGTATTTTGGTTCGAACCTTTTGAGCGCTGTGTTGTAAACCGGCCACAGCTTTTTGATTTCGGTGTATTCTAAAAGCAGTGCCATGAGTTCGGTAGCACATACCTCAAAAGAAATACCGTTAATATCGCGTAAAAAATGTTGTCGTTGCGGCGTGATTTTGTGCCCTGTAAAATGTGAAGCTACCCTTTTTTTAATATTAACTGCTTTACCTACATAAATCACCTTTTTCTGGGCATTGTAAAAATAATACACACCCGGTTTTTCCGGTAGGGATTCAAAATCTTCAGGAGGCAGGTTTAGCGGTAACCGCTGATCTGGTGCCGTTTTCTTTATCATACGCGGTATTTCCCCGTTGTCGTCATTCTGTATAAGCATTGACAAAAGTACTGCGGTAGCATCGGCATCACCGCCGGCACGATGTCGGTTTTCAAGCGAAATATTTAATGAGCGGCAAAGGTTACCCAAACTGTAAGAAGGAAGACCGGGATTTATTTTGCGTGCAGCGCGCACCGTGCAGAGTTTTGCCGCTGTCCATTTGAATCCTGTTTCTTCAAATTGGTGACGAACGAACGAATAATCGAAATTGACGTTATGAGCCACAAAAATACGGTTCGAAAGCATGTTAAACAGCTGTTCCGCAATTTCTTCAAACAACGGTGCATCACTTACAATTTCATTAGATATTCCCGTAAGTGCGGTAATGTAAAGCGGAATGTGTTGTTGGGGATTTACCAATGTTTCCCAACGGTCTGTTACCTCAACCCCGTTGTGTATGATCACAGCAATTTCGGTAATTCTGCTTGTACCTGCATTTCCACCTGTGGTTTCTATATCCACCACCGCATATTCCGTTCTATTCATTTGTCAATCAGTACCGTTAATTTCTTTTATGTATCTGTTTCAAATTTACAATTTAAAACAAACTTTTCTGGACATTAAATGTCGTTTTGCTTTTTAAGAAGCAGTACTTTACTTGATTCTTTGAATCAACAAAGATTAAACCTATATCGCAGCTGATTTTGGAGAATAACCGTATTTGATCTTGAAGGCATTAGAAAAATGCGCGAAGCTTTCAAATCCCACTTCTAAAAAAACAGACGAGGGCTTTTTTCCGTTTTTCTGAATCTGATAATGCGCCTCTTTCAACCTTGTATCATGTAGCCATCTACCGGGAGCATCTCCAAATACCTTTTTAAAATCACGTTTAAAGGTGGCTAAGCTTCTACCCGTTAACATAGCAAAATGTTCCATACCCACATTGAACTTATAGTTTGCCAGCATAAACTTTTCTAGATCAATTTTGTGGGGCTGCGAAAAATCAAACAAAAAGTCTTGTAATTTAGGGGTTGTATGCAGCAGTATTTCTATCATTTCCCGAACCTTTAATATAGATAAAGGATGGTCAGGTTTGAGTTGTTCTCGGGCATGAAACGACAGTGATGATCCCAAAGAATCAAATAACCTATTGTTAGAAAGCAAGAAGTTTTTAAATTGAGTTTGTAACTGATGTGGAACCACAATACTTTTTTCCAAGGCGTACTGCCTAAGCACATCTTCTTTTAAAATAAATAAATATGCATTGTAGTCCTGTTCTTCTGTTGGTTTTTTTGTGGCTTTTACAAATTGATGTTTTCTAACAAGGTAAATTTGTCCGGGTTGCGCAATTATTCTCTGCTCCGATGTTTCAAAAGTCATCTCACCCGAAAGTTGAAACAAAAGAACATGTTCTGTTAGTATATTATCGTATTCCGTTTGCTTATCAGTATTAAGTGAGTAAACGATGGCATCTGAAAATATGTTTGACATGACTAAAGAATTATTTCTGGTGGTAAATTTACCATTTTAGCGCTCATCACCCACAATTCCTGTTTCAAATTTTCGTCGTGTACAAGTAAGCCTGGTTTTGGAAATGTAATCCTGCCTCTTACTAGTGATGCATAGTTTTTGCCTGCTGGCAATTTGATTTTTCCGAGTGCAAGATTAGCCAGAACTTCACCTGAATGTTTTGCAGTATTCATATAAAAAACAGGATTAAATCTGCTAGCGAATCGAAAGATCGTGTGAATCGCTGGTAGTGATCAACAGTTTGCCATCATCGGCTATATAAGGCATAAGCAGTCTAGCTAATAAGTAGTGCGATAAATGATTAACAGCAAAAGTTAGATTGTAACCATCGGCACTAACCTCACTATTTTTCACTGCTTGAACACCTGCATTCAGTATTAATACATCTATTTTCTGTGGGTGAATGTTCTGCTTAATATTTTCTGCGAATGATCTTACGCTGTCTAATGAAGATAGGTCTAACATCAACGTCTTTGCTCCGTTGGGCAATACTGTGTTACCGTTCCTTGCACCAACAAATACCGTGGTGTCTTTTTTCTCTCTAATTGTGTTTAAAGCTTCAGCACCAATCCCACTGGTGCCACCTGTCATTACTATAATCATACCTTGAAATTTTATAAATACAAAGTTCTTTAAAAATGAAATAGTAAAATATCGCTAGAAGCTCATTTTGTTTGTCTTAAAAGCTCAATTTTGAAGTTTACGATCTGATTAAATTGTCATGAATTTAATAGCAAGAGAACTTTAAACCAACTTACAGTAGAAAAGTTAGAAAAGGGAAGT
>JAVXSC010000009.1:0-35898 GCA_036643355.1 Myroides sp. | reverse complement strand
CCACCTTCTTCTTTTTTCAAGATATAAACCTCTGCTTTGAATTTAGCGTGTGGTTTAACTGATCCTGGCTTAACGATAACCATACCACGACGGATATCTTCTTTAGCAATACCTCTTAATAAGATACCTGCATTATCTCCAGCTTCACCTCTATCAAGGATTTGACGGAACATTTCGATACCAGTTACAGTAGAAGTTAATTTATCTGCACCCATACCAATGATTTCAACTGGATCTCCTGTATTACAAACACCTGTTTCGATACGACCTGTAGCAACAGTTCCACGACCTGTAATTGTAAATACATCTTCAACCGGCATTAAGAATGGTTTTGCAGTATCACGCTCTGGCTCTTCGATCCACATATCAACTGCAGCCATTAATTCTAAAACTGTATCAACCCATTTTGGCTCACCGTTTAATGCACCTAAAGCAGATCCTTGGATAACCGGTCCGTTATCTCCATCATACTGATAGAAAGATAATAAGTCACGGATTTCCATTTCTACTAACTCTAATAATTCAGCATCGTCAACCATGTCAACTTTGTTCATGAATACAACCATACGAGGAATACCAACCTGGCGACCTAATAAGATGTGCTCACGAGTTTGTGGCATTGGACCATCTGTAGCAGCAACTACTAAGATAGCACCATCCATTTGTGCAGCACCAGTAACCATGTTCTTAACGTAATCCGCGTGACCTGGACAGTCAACGTGAGCGTAGTGACGGTTAGCTGTAGCATATTCTACGTGAGATGTATTAATTGTAATACCTCTTTCTTTTTCTTCTGGAGCGTTATCAATTTGATCAAATGATTTAGCCTCTGAATAACCTGCATCTGCCAATACTTTAGTGATAGCAGCTGTTAATGTTGTTTTACCGTGATCTACGTGTCCGATAGTACCAATATTTAAGTGAGGTTTCGAACGATCAAAATTTCCTTTTGCCATGATCTGTTTAATTTAATCTTAGTTATATAATTAGTGTTCAACTTTAATCACCTTTGAGCCAACGACGGGATTTGAACCCGTGACCTCTTCCTTACCAAGGAAGCACTCTACCCCTGAGCTACGCCGGCAAAAAAGATTATTGTGGGGAGAGCAGGATTCGAACCTGCGAAGGTTTCCCAACGGATTTACAGTCCGTCCTCGTTGGCCGCTTGAGTATCTCCCCTTACCTGTTATTTTTACAACTTTTCTTGTTGAAGAGCCTTTGGAGGGACTCGAACCCACGACCTGCTGATTACAAATCAGCTGCTCTAGCCAGCTGAGCTACAAAGGCAACTTAAAAAAAGTCCGCTATTTCTAACGGACTGCAAATATATATACTTATTTAAAAAAATAAAAACTTTTTTAAGTTTTTTTACTTTTTTAATGCGCTTTAACTTTCTCTTTGTGTTTCACAAGTAATCGTTCTAAAGCATCTGCTCCCATATCAGCAGCTTCTTCAAAAGTTTTTGCTGTTTTCTTTACCACTAAATCATCACCAGGAATACGCACAATAATGTCTACCGACTTATTTTCTTTATCACTGGTATTTTCCGTACGCAAAGATACATCTATTCCTACAATTTTATCATAAAATTGCTGTAATTTTTCTAAACGCACGTTTAAAAAATCTACCAATTTTCTATCAACATTAAAGTTAACTGCTTGAACATTCACTTTCATAATAATACTATTTTTAAAGGGTTCATATTAAATCTTCTTCTTCGGTATTAAAACGCGGATGTGTTTTACTGTACATTTTTTTTAATTCTGCCAAACTTGTGTGCGTATAAATCTGGGTTGACGACAAACTTGAATGCCCCAGCAATTCTTTAATTGTATTTAAATTGGCACCTGCGTTTAGCATATGTGTAGCAAATGTATGGCGTAACACATGCGGACTTTTTTTTCCTTTAGAAGTTACACCTCTAAAATAATTATTTATTAAACGATATACAAATGTTTGATTTAAATTTTGCGTGTTTTTTAACAAAAAGATATTTTGACTGTAACCATCGCCAAACTGAACCCTGCGTTTTTCGATAAATTCTGTTAAAATATCGGCTACAGATGAAAGTATCGGAATAATACGTTCTTTAGATCGTTTACCTAAAACTTTTATTTCGCGTCGATTTAAATCGATATCGTGTAACTGTAAATTGATTAATTCGCTCTTACGGACACCTAACGTATAAAAGAGCACGATGATCACGTAATTCTGCAATCCGAAATAATCATCATCGAAATCGGTACGTTCTATTTTCTTCATTTCGTCTTCAGAAAAAGGCACCTGCAATACTTTTTTAATCCGCAAGGCTTTATGTGCCTGCAACGGATAACTGCTTATTGTTTTGGTAATGTACAAAAATTTGAAGTAACTTTTTAACGATGCTATTTTACGGTTTATAGAATTGTTGCTCATTTTTTTTGAAGACAATGATACAATCCAATTTCTTATGTGCTGATAAACTATTTCATTAACCGCAGAAACATCTTTTACAGTGAATTCTAAAAACGCTTCTACATCGTTCACATAAGCATTCACGGTATGTAACGAAAAGTGTTTTTCTTTTAAAAGATAATCGTAATAAGGCTTAATAAATTTTTCCATAAAAAAATCGCTAATCAAAGTTACCTTTAATTAGCGATTTTAAAAATATTATTTTAAAAACTTACTAGATTTCTACTGCATCTCTTAAGCCTTGTACATATTGTGCTTTTTGCATTTGAGCGCGTTTTGTTATAGAAGGTTTCGTAAAGTTTTTACGAGATCTTAATGCACGTAACGTACCTGTTTTATCGAATTTTCTTTTGTAACGTTTTAACGCTCTATCAATATTTTCTCCGTCTTTAATTGGAATGATCAACATAATTTATACACCTCCTTTCGTTATGGCTGCAAATGTAGGGATATTTTTTTTATTACGAATTATGAAATTGGAAATTATTTACGAAAAAAGCTTATAACGAACATTATGAAATCAAAGAACATTAGTATAAATCCTGCAATCAATGAAATTGTATTTAATTCAGGTCCGGTCAAAACTGTCCAAACCAAACCGTTTAAAACAAAACCTATTATAAAACTTGATAAAGAAACAAACAACCATCTTCTTTTCAAAATCTTTAATTCATATAATTATTAAAAGTTTTTAAAGATCTAACTTCGGAATCTTCTTCAGACTCAACCTCTTGTTTAAACAGATTAAATTTTTGCTTATTTAAAACCTCTAAATCAACATCAGTTAAACCGATAGGTCCATTATGTTTTTCGGTAAAATAGAATTCACCTTCTAATTCAATAATGGCTTTTTCTAGTTCACATGATTCATTTTCAAAAAAGACAAAATGAAAATCAACAATTTCCTTTCCTTGAAACAGCTTCAAAATAGATTTAGGTAAATGTTGCGCATTCAAATATTCTTCTTCTATCTCTTCATCAAAAACACTAAACTCTTCATCATAATAGTACGGAATTGTAAATATAAGATCATTGTTCAATTTTATATAAGTTGTAAATTCCTGAAAATCGTACCCATTATCATTTACGTATTTAAACCTAATCTCTTTTATCTTTAAGCCAATTAGATCTTTTATAACTACTTTCATAAAAAAGTTTTAATTGAATATACAAAAAAAGGAAAAACCATTACAGTCTTTCCTCTTGAATTATTTTTTCCTTGAAATTTTTATTGGATTTTGTCTTGTATCAAATACATCTATAATTTCAATTCGTTCTTTGGCTTTATTGATCCAATAGATAATTTTATAGTTTGTACTTATAATATATCTGAAGGTTTCGGATCTGCTTTGCAAAAGTTCTTCAACCACGCCCATTTCAGGAAAACTTTTTAATTTATCTGCCGTAATAACAATTTGTTCTACAATCTGCTTGGCTATTTTAAGGCTTACTTTTTCTTTATGATAATCGAAAATATTTTTAAGCTCACTTTTTGCAAAATCTGTCCAAAAAACCTTTAGCTCCATTTTTCAATTTCAGCAATTAAATCATCAGAATTTGTTAATCTATCATTTTTTGAATCGCTCATAGATTGATCAACACGACTGTTTAATTCATCGATTGTCATCTGTTTAAAATCATCATTTTTTGACTTACTTGCACGCAAAAGATTTTCAAGACGAGAAATTAATTCTTCGTTTTGAAGTTTTAAAAATTCTTCTATAAACTCTATTTTTCTTGTTTGAATATCCATCTTTCAATCATTTACATTATTCAAATTTACAAAAAAACTTTATACTAACAGAAATTGCTATTTTTGATTTGAACTTTATAAAGATTCTTCATTCCACTTCGTTCCTTTCAGAATAACAAAACGAAAGTTATTACTTCATGTTCTTTAATCTATTTAAAAACAAAAAAGAGGAAAAACTAGTACAGTCTTTCCTCTTTAATCTATTTTGTATTATCTAAAAAGAAATTAGTCTTTTAAAATATTTCTAGAAATAACCAGTTTTTGAATTTCGGTTGTTCCTTCGCCAATAGTACATAATTTAGAATCACGGAAGAATTTCTCTACCGGGAAATCTTTTGTATAACCGTAACCACCGTGAATCTGGATTGCTTCGGTAGAAACTTTCACACAAACTTCAGAAGCATACATTTTTGCCATTGCACCTGCTGTTGTAACTGGTTTGTGGTTGTTTTTTAAATATGCAGCTTTGTGTAACAATAATTCTGAAGCTTCGATTTCTGTAGCCATATCAGCTAATTTAAAACCAATTGCTTGAAATTCCGAGATTGGCTTACCAAACTGCACGCGTTCTTTTGAATATTTCAACGATGCTTCGTAAGCGCCTTTTGCAATTCCTAAAGACAATGCACCGATTGAAATACGACCACCATCTAAAATTTTCATTGCTTGGATAAATCCTTCACCAACTTCACCTAAACGGTTTGCGTCAGAAACACGGCAATTATCAAAAATCAATTCTGCTGTTTCAGAAGCACGCATTCCCAATTTATTTTCTTTTTTACCTGATGAAAAACCAGGTGTTCCTTTTTCAATAACAAAAGCGGTCATTCCACGAGAATCACCTTTTTCGCCTGTACGAACAATTACAACAGCAACATCACCAGAAATTGCGTGCGTAATAAAGTTTTTAGCTCCGTTAATAACCCAGTCATTACCGTCTTTAACAGCAGTTGTTGCCATACCACCCGCATCAGATCCTGTATTATGTTCGGTTAATCCCCAAGCACCAATCCATTCACCTGTTGCTAATTTAGGAATCCATTTTTTCTTTTGCTCGTCGTTCGCGAACGTTAAAATATGATTTGTACATAATGAATTGTGAGCCGCAACCGACAAACCAATCGAAGAATCTACTTTAGAAATTTCTTCAATTATGGTAATGTATTCATGATAACCTAGACCAGATCCGCCTAATTCTTCAGGAACCAAAACACCCATATACCCCATTTCTCCTAATTTCTTAAATAATTCTATAGGAAAAGTCTGTGCTTCGTCCCATATCATAATATTCGGACGGATTTCTTTTTCTGCAAAATCTCTAATCGATTGCGCAATCATTGCCTGTGTTTCGTTATACTCAAAATTCATTTTATACCTTTTTAATTTACTTTATTGCTTTATTTTCTAAAAATCCAAATATAACCTAATTATCTTTAATTTGTCAAGTGGAAAATTATTAATTTTTTCTAAATCTTCAATTTTCAACGGAATTTCCTGTTTACTGCGATAAACCACAATTTGTCGAGCAATGTGACTGTTGATATATGGAATTTGAGCCAACTCTTCTTTTGTAGCTGTGTTCACATTTACTTTCTTAATTGTTGCAGAAGTTTTAACCGAAGTATTCTGCTTTAATATTTTGACCGCTTCGGGACGTAATCCTTTTATAAAATCGATTTGATGGATCGATACAAAACCTCCTAATTTTTCGCGTTCGTTAATAACTGCATTCGCATAATAATCGCCAATTCCTTTTATGGCAACCAAATCCTCAATGGTGGCTTTGTTTAAATCGATGTTTTTAAGAACAACCGGCTCATTATTTTCTGCATACGTATTCGATTTTTTATTCTGTGTCCATTCCGGAAATTTAAAATAAGGTGAAATTTTATTTAGCAGTTCAGCTGAAACTCCTGTAACCTTCTGAAAATCAGTAGCCGAATTGATATATTTCCCTGTTGATCTAAATTTCAGTAGTTTATCAATTTCTGAAGTCGTCATTCCTAATTTAAATCCTTTGTAATCAGTAATAAAATTTGGATTAAAGGGTTGAAGATCGAATTTCTTCAACGTTAATTGTTTTAAACTATCAATTTGTAATTGTGTTTTGGTATCAACTTTATAATCGGCAGTTTCGTTAGTAAATGATCTGTTTTTCATGACTAATATCACAATCTGCAAAAGCCCAATGATTACTACGAAAGCCACAAGACCTCTGCGTTGTTTGTTATTGAAATACGAAATCTGCGTTTTCATCTGTTCATTAATTTTATGCCGATTTCACAATTTAAACATCTTCTTAAATCGCAGTAATTTTTCTTTAAAAACAAGACAGACTGGCTGTCTAACGACGATGTTACGGAAACATGCAGTTTTTGAAACATTTCGGTGGTGCTGTTCTTTTCCAAATCGATTGACTGATAATGCTGCAAAACTTCTTCGATGATATCTCGTCCCAATTGCTGATGATACACGTATTGAAAAGGCAATACGGTATTTATTAGCAACAAATTGTAAAACGATTGTGAAACCGTTTTCTTGCGAATTTTATGTTCTTTACCAAAAACATAATGCGTTTGCCAATAATCGGAAACCGGTGCTCCCAACAAATAATTGTTACGTGAAACACTTTCGGGATTTCGAATTAAATCAAACAAAAACGGCTGGTTATAAATGAATGACGCAAACTGAATCAAACGAATCGTCGGAAAATTATCTGGTCGCAACTTGTAATAACTCGGCGTATTTACCGTTTGCTTTAAATTGTATTTCTGCTTTAAATAAGTATACGTTTTTTGGAGTGTTTTAAGGTGATAATCTTCACTTTCTGATTCCAACAGATTAGCAGTTCCTAAAAACAAAGCTTCTAAATGAACCAAATGCGCTTGTTCTTTACGAATGATTTTCAGCGGAAGATTTTTCGCAACTTCATAAAAAACTTCTCCGTTAATATTCAAGCCGAAATTACGCAACAACATGCGATAAAACGATTCTTCCCAATTGTTGTTGGTCTGTTTCAGTTCTTTTACAATGCGGTTGGTAAACTGCTCCAATCGTTCAACCATTAACTTTTCTTTCCATAAAAGCCAATCAAACGAATTAAACTGCTTAATATAATCTTCGCAAAAAATGTACTGCGGATTTAATTTGAACTGATGATATGCTTTAAAAACATCTTCAGAAATATAATCTTTTAAAACAATAGTAGGAATTTCGGTTCCGTTAGATCGTAAAACCGATAAATCGTTGTTCCAAACCACATGCAGAATTACGTTTTGATAAGCCGGATCGATTTCATGATGATGCGCATACCAATCGGAAGCATTTATGTGCATTTCTACATTTCCTGCCCATAATTGCCCGTCGATATAAACTTGTGCGTTAAAAAAATCCGGTCCTTCTGTTCCTAAATACAAACCGAAATCTTTTATAACAACTTCATTATTCTGAACTGTTTTGAGTGAAGTATTGTTAAGCTTTTTGAATCTCCACACATAATGTAAAAAATCTTCCCGCATAATAAAAAGCTTTTTATAAATATAAATTAAAATATTTAAACATCCTAACAATCAGTACATTTGTAAAAATCATACTATGAAAAATCTGATTCTTATATTATTATCAAGTTTTACATGCTTATCGCAAGAAGCAATCACGTATATAGATACCGATATGAAAAACTGCCTACAAAATGCTAATTCTACAGCTAATCAAAGAAATTGCATAAATAATGCTTACGACAGTTGGGACAAGTTGTTAAATACTGAATATCAAAATCTCATTAATAAATTAAGAAAAGAAGAAAAGGAATTATTTATTGCATCGCAGCGAACTTGGATAAAATACAGGGATACGGAATTTAGTTTTATAAATAGTTATTACTATGATAACGATAAAGGAACTTTATTTTTTGTGATGGGTGACCATAAAAGGATGGAAATGATAAAAAATAGAACAAAAGAGATTCAAGAATTTATAGAAACTCTCGATAATTAAATTAAAAAAATATCCTCAATTACTTGAGGATATTTTATATTATTTGATATTATTAATGATATCGTATTTTGTAATGATATGGTGTTTGCCGTTTCCTAAATCAACTAAAACAGCGTTGTTGTCTTTTGTGATAAGCTTTGCGACTTCTTCTACCGTGGTTTGCAGCGAAACAATTGGGTAAGGTTTGCGCATTAAATCTTTAATCGGTGTATCGGCAACATTGCTGTTGTTCACAAATGCGTTAAATAGGTCTACATCTTCCAACGACCCAACAAAACCATTGGTGTCAATCACCGGAATTTGCGATATTTTATATTTACGGATTCTATCAATGGCATGGCTTGCCAATTCTTCGGTACGAACAATTACCAAAGGTTTATCGATATGATTTTTGATTAAATCGTGCGCCGTAACAATTTCTTCTTCCAAATAACCGCGTTCACGCATCCAATCATCGTTAAAAATTTTACCAATGTAGCGCGAACCCGAATCGTGAAATAAAACAACCACCACATCGGTAGGTTTTAACTGATCTTTCATCTGCAACAATCCTTTAATTGCCGAACCAGACGACATTCCAACAAAAATCCCTTCTTCTAAAGCTAATTTTCTACAGAAAACCGCTGCATCTTTATCGGTAACTTTTGTAAAATGATCGATCACAGAAAAATCAACATTTTTTGGAAGAATGTCTTCACCAATACCTTCAGTCACATACGAATACACTTCGTTTTCATCGAAAATACCTGTTTCATGATATTTTTTAAAGACCGATCCATAAGTATCAACTCCCCAAATTTTCACATCCGGTTTTTGTTCCTTTAAATATTTCCCAACACCCGAAATTGTTCCACCTGTACCAACACCAACGATAAAATGTGTGATTTCACCATTCGTTTGATCCCAGATTTCAGGACCTGTTTGTTCATAATTTGCTTTTGCGTTTGATGGATTATCGTACTGATTTACGTACCAAGAATTCGGAGTTTCTTCAGCCAAACGTTTTGAAACCGAATAATACGAACGTGGATCGGTTGGCTCTACATCGGTAGGACAAACAACAACCTTTGCACCAACGGCACGCAGAATATCCATTTTTTCTTTAGACTGTTTGTCGGTAATCACACAGATTAATTTATATCCTTTTACAATAGCAGCCAATGCCAAGCCCATTCCAGTGTTTCCTGATGTTCCTTCAATGATTGTTCCGCCTGGTTTTAAACGTCCGTCTGCTTCGGCATCTTCCACCATTTTCAAGGCCATACGGTCTTTACAAGAATGTCCAGGATTAAAATATTCTACCTTTGCAAAAACCTTACAAGGCAGATCTTTTACAATTTTATTCAACTGAACCAAAGGCGTGTTCCCAATGGTTTCTAATATATTTTTTGCGTAGTTCATTACTGATAAATTTATGCAAAGATACGATATGCTTTTTAGAAAAGAAAAAAGTTGTATTACTACAACTTTAATTAAAGAAATTCCACTTCATACCCAGCCTAAATGTTAAATCGCGGTAAGGATATGTTGGCGTGTTGTAATAATTGTAGCCGGTTAACATAGAATTGAAATGATCTACGTTTATATATATTTGAGCCGTTTTAATTTTCACATTCAAGAAGAAATCGAACATTGGAAAATTTCCGACTTTAACTTGATCCTGAACTACAAAATCGCCCAAAACCGGTTGATATTCGTTCGCATAATATTTTGTAAAATAATTAAAGATAAAACCCGTTTGAAAAAACAAGGCTTTGTTAAAGGCATAATCTTGAAAATAAACCGTATTTCGTGTCACGATCTGCGGAACGTTCAAAATATTATCGTCTTGAACTACCTGTTGAAACATGATGGTATTATCAAGTCCCCATTTACCAAAGGTAAATTCTTTTTGAGCCTTAATCATAAAATAGTTGATCACCTTACCGTATTGTTTAGGCGTTACCAATAACTGGGTAAATCTGCCGTTTGCATCAACCGTAGTTGCGTTGTTAGTGAAATACAATTTATCTGTAATTAACTGATACTTTCCTTCCAGATTAATAAAAGGAGAAACAACCTTTGCATTTAACGTGCTGTATTTTTCGTTAGAGAAATCATTCAGCCAATTTAAACCAATATATCCACTTTGAAAGAATTGATAGGTATAATCGGGAATCTTGCTTTCTAATTGATACGTAGCTTCAATTCCGTATGATTCATTCAGGTTAAAAGCAGCGTTAATTTTTAAATCTGTCAGCGATCTTCCAACGACAGATTGCTTAAAATAAGCATCGGCAACCACATGTTCTTTGTTCAACATATACGATCCGCCAAGCGTAATAATATCGTCTTTTAACTGATTAGGAATTTTGTTTGAATTCTCATCAAAAACAATAGATTCGTATCGATGTGAAAAATTATAAATTCCTGCACTCACTGCAAATAAACCAATAGCTTTAGAATCGAACGCCAGATCAAAAGTATTTTCAAAACGCGTATGACGCACTTTATCGTAAATCCCTAAAGCAAAAGTTTCTCCAAAATAAGCATCGCGATCTAAAAATGGCTTTGAGTTTGCTTGTTGATATACGTTTGAAAAATATTCGTACGTAAACTGATGTCGTAATAATGCTTTGTTATTTTCAGATTTGTTGAATTGAAAACTATGATCGAAATATCCACGTAACCCTTTAAACAATGTTTTAGCGTCGGCAGTTTGAACTCTCAATTGTTCTCTATTATTAAAAGGCTCGTTAGAAGAATCAAAATTGTTTGTAAACACCAACCCACCATTTTCTTCGTTTGAAATATCTTGGAAAGTTATGTGATTTTTAAACTGATAACGTTTGTTCTTTGTAAAAAAGCTCGATCCTATTCTAAAATTTCCGTTAGACGTCAACTGATTTACATATTTTCCTTGTGAACGCAAACCTCGATAACCTAAAAACACATTGAATTGTTCCGAAGTATTCATCGTAATTAACGCATCCAGATTTTGTCCTTTACCAGTAACGCTACGATAAAATAATTCTGACGCTGGTGTAGGAACACTGTAATAACTTATATCTTCTTTATTTAAGTAAGAAAATCTGCGTGCGTTGAAACCAACATTTATTGTATTATTTACATTTAATATATTAGGATCTAATGACTGAAACGTTTGTCCGTCGTTATTAAACTGAAGTTTACCAAAAGTATCATCACGCAAATAGTTAAATGCGTATTGCTTTTTAAGGTTTAGAATTGTATCAAAAGTTGATGCACCCTTAATTTCATTGAAAATCTTATATTCGGAAATAGGCGCAACCGTATCACCAGCTTTGGTAATAATTTTCTTTACCTTTAAAGAATCGTTATCAGACAAATTCACCGACGAAAAACGATCTACTGAATTAGCAGTTCCAACCCTGGTAGTATTTAACGTATTTCCTGATTTAATTTTTTGACCTGATTTTCTTACCTGCGCAAAACAAGTAACCGAAAAAAACAGCACAAAAGCCAAAATAAAACGCATAGATGCAAATTTTACACAAAAGTACATTTTTTTAGCAACTATACTATATAAATAAAAAAAGAGATGCTTTCGCATCTCTTTTTAAACTATTTAAAACTACTGATTAATAACCAGGGTTTTGTGAATCAGCGGTTAATGTATTATTACCATTCATTTCACCTACAGGTATAGGCAACGTCATTCTATGATCGTTAGCTGGCAAATTACAAGCACCATTAACTGCACAATCTTTAGAATATCTAGTAAAACCAGGAGAACCTGCTTTCACTCCTAAACGTTTCATATCTAAATAACGGTATCCTTCAAAAGCAAACTCAACTCTACGCTCATTTAAAATAGCATTAAAAGCCGATTGCTGACTAGTAATAGAAGGCATAGAGATTCCAGCTACATTTCCTACTTTAGCAGGAATCCATCTGTTAAATCTTAGTGTATAAAGAATTGAATAAACATTGGTACGATCACCTACAAGATCATCTGGATCAGTTGAACTGGCAGATAATTGTCCTTTAGCCGCTCGTGCTTCTGCCATAGCTAATAATATATCCGCTGTTCTAAAAAGATAAATATCATTCTTAAGGTCTGCACCAGAAATACCGGGATATTTACCAATTAATAAAACATCTTTAGAGTTATAATCGGACTGACTTGCAGTTTCATAGTTTAGCAATACCTCTGTTCCGTTAGGTGAGTTACCAACAACACCTAATAGACTTGTGTTATATCTCACATCATCTCTACTTTGCCCATTGGGTTGCCCTTGCATTGCTTGATTAGTATATAAAGTACCTGTTTTAGCTGCATCTAATTTATCTAATTCATTGTATAATGATCGTCCCATTTCATAAAAGAAAGAACCATTATTTCTTTGAGCCCTTACTGAATACCAAATTGAAACAACACTTGGACCAGAGTTAGGAGTGACTTTAGATCTGAATATAACCTCTCCGTTTGATCGAACATTAGGATCCTTAGAAAATGCATTAGAGTACTCACCAGCTCCATCAATACCACTTAACGTGTATGCAGTCATTACTCTTTCACCATAAGTTAAAACATCATCCCATTGTCCTGTCATCGAAAACAATTTCACTCTTATCGCATCAATCACACCTCCATTTACATAGTCCATATTTCTCCATCCTGCGCTCGGAGCGTTTTGCTCAGCACGAACTAAGTCAGCTAAAATGAAATCTTTCACCTGCTTTACCGTATTTCTTGGTAAAGAGTACGAATAATCTAATGGTGGTACATGGTCTAAAATAATAGCAGACATACCCGACTCATTCGTATAATTAGGTGTGAAATATGCAAATAATTTGTAATGTGCATAAGCTCTTAAAACATATAATTCTGCCAAATTACTTCTATGAGCATTTGCTTCAGCAGAATTCTCAGCCATTAATTTTTTTGAAATAACCTCTAATCTGTTAATACGGTTAATCATCGTGTAATAACTACCCCACAAAGATTCGGCATAACCATTATTTGATTCCATTAAAAAACCATACTGTCCGTTGATTAATCCTTGTCCCCCATTGTTCAAGCCAATCGCCACCTCGTCTGTAAATACGGATCCTAAACTAATCTCAGTCGTAGCTGGAATAGAAGCGTAAATTACATTAAGTCCTCTTGTTACATCTTGAGCTTTTCTAAAAGCATCATACTCGTCATAAATAACGCCTTTTTCAGGGATATCATAAGCATCACTACAAGAAGACATCAATCCCCCTATAGCAAATAATAATATTAATACCTTATTTTTCATCTTAAATTTCTTCTTTAATTATTAAAACTGTACCTCTACACCAAATGTAATAGTTTTAGGTGTTGGATACTGTGATTGATCAGATCCACGGTTACTCTCAGCATCCCAACCTTTCCACTTAGTCCAAGTAACAAGATTTTCAGCTTGACCATAAACTCTTAAGCCTGACAATTTCATGAATGCTAAATCCTTCTTTTTAAAATTATAACCTAAAGACAAATATCTTAAGCGTACATATGAAGCATCACGAATATTTTTATCTGAATTATTTTGATATGGTAAATTTGACGCGTTTACAGATGGCATTGATGCATTTCTGTTCGTAGGTGTCCAATAATCATACATATCACGAGACATATTCCAGTTACCAATGTTATCAGAATTAGTTAATGAAGCATAATCATAATCAAATCTCCAAACGTCTTGAACAAATGTAAATGAAGAAGACATAAACCAACCTTTATAATCAACATCTAGACCAAAACCACCTTGATATTTTGGAATAAAACTTTTTCCAGTAAACTGTCTGTCAGCATCAGTGTAGCGTTCAGATGTATTACCATCTTTATCATAGAACAACAAATTACCATTTTCTGGGTTTACACCTGCGTATTTAACTAAATAATATTGACCATACATATCTCCTTCACGGAAAACAGTTAATCCTCCATCCCAAACTACTCCATTTTCATCAGCACCTGCTAATTCAACAAACTCATTCTTATTAGCCGATCCGTTAGCATTTAATGTAATTCTTAAATTCTCATTACGTACAACATCACCAGCGATTATTAATTCTACACCACTGTTTTTCATACTTCCGATATTATCAGAAATACTAGTAGATCCGTGAATAGCCGACATAGGACGAGATTGGTACAGATCTTTTGTAGTTTTTTGATAAACATCAACAGAACCTCTTAATCTGTTACTAAATACCCCAAAGTCAATACCAATGTTTGCTTGTTCAATTGTCTCCCATTGTAAGTTTGGATTTGGAATTCCTGACAGATAAATAGAAGGCTGATCATTATAAGAAATTCCAGTTAAAGAATAAGTTTCTCTAAATAAAGATGCTCCTCCAAATAAACCTGTTCCTAAAATATCCTGATTACCTGCCGTACCATAAGATCCTCTTAATTTTAACTCGTCAAAAATCGAATTCTCCATAAAAGCTTCTCTATTGATGTTCCAACGTGCAGATGCTGACCAGAAAGTACCCCATCTGTTTGTTTCTGCAAAACGGAATGAAGCGTCTCTTCTTAATGTTAAACCTACACCATATTTAGAATCATAATCATAATCAGCTGTTCCAAAATAAGAAAACAAACCTGCCTCAGCTACACTTTTAGAAATTTCAGGAACATAATAATCCTGATCATTTCCATCGCCTATCCAACCAGTTCCAAAGCCTGGACCTGAAAAATATGGATCCAATCCATTTTGTGTTAAAGATGAAGATGAGAAATGCCCTTTTAAGTACTCTAAATAAGCACCAGCTCTAATTTCATGTTTCTCGTTAAAAACTTTAGACCACTTTAAATTTGAAGTAGATGTAAAAGAAACTCTTCTTGATCTACCATCGGTTTCAAACCCTATATATTCTTGTACAGGCGGTCCTTGTTCTCTAAAAAGCTCAGAGTTAAAAGCAGCAGGAGACTCATACATAGTACTAGCAATTTCGGTATAATCCACACCTATGTTAGTTCCTATACTAAATCCTTTACCCAAATCATAGTTAAGACCACCGCTCGCGATCATTTTAAATTCGTCAGCATAACTTCTAAAATTATCCAATTGGTCTAAAATTAAAAGTGGCGCTAATTTTACTAAATTTTGATTATTAGGACTTGCTGAATAGACATCTAACAAAGAGTTATAAGAATTCCCTTTAACATATTGCCCTGGATAAAAATACGGCACACCTCTCATTGCCCCAATAATAGGATTGTAGTTGATTGCACCAGTACCTAAATTAACTGCAGAATTAGACCTTGAGTAGTTACCCGTAAGGTTTGTGTTGTACGTTAATCTGTTATCAGCACTTTTACCGTTAAGGTTACTTCTGAAGTTAAATCTTTTTAAGTCTGTATTTTTTAAAGCTCCTTCATGATTAGTATAACCAATAGAAGTAAACTGACTTAAATTTTTACTACCGCTTGAAAAAGACACCGTATGATTTTGGATAATAGCATCTCTAAAAAATGTATCCATCCAATCTGTGTTGCTTGCATTGTTAATCTGAGCAGTTGACCAGCGCGCATTATTTTTCTGGGTTTGGTTTTCAAATCTCATTAATTCAGCTCCACCCATAAGATCATACTTATGTTTTTGCAGAGAACTAACACCTACATTACCTACATACTTTATTTGTAAATCTTGTTCAAATGACGCTCTTTTCGTTACTACGTTAATTACACCATTTGCTCCACGATTACCATAGATAGAAGTTGCACCTGCATCTTTTAATACTGTAACACTTTCGATATCATTAGGATTGATACTTCTAAAGTTTGCAGTTGCCATTGGCACACCATCAATTACATATAAGGGCTCTACATTTCCATTAATAGATCCAATACCACGTAAAATCACCGTAGTGTTAGAAGAACCTGGTTGCCCTGACCCAGTAGAAATATTTAAACCAGGAACCTGACCTTGAAGAGTTTGAATAAACGAAGCGTTTGGACGACCTTCAATTGTTTTTGAAGTTACTGTGCTAGCTGCCACGTTTGATTTTGGCTTAGAAGTAGTACGATAGGTATCTACCACTATATCCTGCAGTATGTTACTCTCGTCTTCAACTAATGTTACATTTAATACACCTGAATCAGAAACAGTAACTGTGGTTGACTTATAGCCTTCATAAACCACCTGAACTTTATCACCCTTTTTTAAATTTAACGTATACTTCCCTTCGTCGTCTGTATCTGTACCAAGATTGGTACCTACCAACATAACCGTAGCCCCAGGGATAGGGTCACCGTCTTGTGTCTTTACAACTCCTGTAACCTGCTTTCCTGGCTGTGCAAAACCTACTTGCATAATCAGAGCAAAGAACAGAGTTAAAATCCAAGTAAACTTTGATCTCATATTAATTTAATTTGAATTAGTTATGCACAAATCTACATCTTTTTTATCTCCTAACAAATTTTTAACAATAAAAATACGTATATAAAAACAAAAAGCCCAGCTAAATAATTCAGATGGGCTTTTTTATAAACATTAAAAAAAATTATTTCTTTACAATTTTAATTGTTTGATTGATTTCACCATTACTCAACTTAAGTAAATAAATACCGCTGTTTAAAAAACTAATATTCACACTTGCCTCATTGGTATTATTAAACAAATCATTGTTTTCATAAACTTGTTTTCCGCTCATATCAAAAATTTGAGTATTCGCTCCTACAATACTAGCTAAGTCTGCTTTTAAAGTAACTATATCATTTACTGGATTTGGATAAACGACTAAGTTATCAAACTGCTGTTCTTTAACAGAAACTGTTTCCCCTACACCGCTAACAATCAAAGAAAATTTTTGACTCCCGTTTGTTAATGTCCCCTTGTGAGTCACACGAATGGTGTAAGTACCTGCTCCTGCCAACTGGGTAGCAGCTCCTTTATACTCTACAACCTCAATTGGATCTACATCGTTATCTTTTCTTGTAGCAAGAAGAGTAACATCTTTAGTTAGTGCCCAAGGCAATGCTTCATCTCCATTTGGTCTTATAATTCTTAAATCCAAATCATTTACCAATACCGGCGTAATACTATTATCAGCTGCAACTGTATTTCCTGCCGGGTCAGTCCAAGCCAATGCCGCTCTTAAAACGGTAGTCCCATTGGTTTTAACTTGTATTTCATATACAGATCCATTGTTAAGTGTTTCCTCAATCACTTTACTATTATCTATAGCAGGCTTAGAATCTCTTAATATTTCCGCACCTTTACGTGCATTAATCAATCCCCATCCAAAACGATGATCAGGACCATCTGTTAATCCAGCTTCATCCGCACTAATTGCCATCAACGCTTTCACAGTTGCTGCACGCATTCTAACCCTTGTAGGATACAAAACTTTATAATAGTGCTGCCACAAACCAAATACCCCCGTAACAGAAGGCGCTGCCATTGAAGTACCCTGCATAATATCTGTATCACTAACACTTCCAATACCTAAAGACATTACTGCCACACCTTTTGCAGAAATATCCGGTTTGATTCTAAAATCATCTGTTGGTCCCCATTGACTAAACCCTGACATTACAACATCTGAAGCCTGTGTGTAATTAGTAACACCTTCTACCGCTGCAACAACTACTGCATTTTTAGAAACAGCTTCACCTTCCATTAAATCAGCACCACCACGAGCAACATTAAAATAAACCATAGCTGTACCTGCTGCGTTAAGCAAACCGTTTCTCGCATTTCCTGCAGCAATTACAGGCAAGTAATTATCCGCAGTAAACAATAATTCATCTAACAATCGTGCACTGTTTGTGTATTTACCAAAAACACCAGGATTATTTTGGTAATTCGCCAAAACATAATTTGTTCCATACGAGTGATTTGAAAGCAACAAACCTTGTCCTGACTGCGCAATCATTTCTGGACGGTCACCATTATAGTCGTTTGACCATAAAAGAGCCTGAGGCGCCATACCTTTAATGTCATTTATAACACCATTTGCAATCATTGTACCAGCAACATGTGATGCGTGATCATGAATAGTGGTATTATTATCTTTAGGAGTAACTCTAGAAGCCCCTATAGACTGATGCCCAGCGTATACGGCTCCACCATCCCAAATACCTAAAATAATTGTTTGCCCCTCAATCGTTACACCTCCAGTAGCGGTTCCGTTATGCACATGCTGAACTCTTGCCGTTTGTATTGACGACTTTGTCGCTGTATTATTATAACTTGTATAGTATCTTAACTCGTCTTCAGTTCCGTCAATTATACCTTGTAAACTAAACTTCTTTCCTTCTGAGTCAACTCCAGTAATAGGAAGCCCTTTTTTCCTAGCTATTTGCACTGCTTTTTCATACCCCTTCTCATAATCCTCCCTAGCCTGCTTCTCTAAACTTTTCAGTTTTTCTAAATCGTAATCCTTTATTATCAGCTGTCTTTCTTCAGGTGTTTGTGCGTTTACCGCAAACCCAGAAAGCATTAAAACTATAAATAGTTTCGTAATTTTATTTTTCATTATATTTAAATATTAATCATAATACATTTAAGATATCAAATTTATGTAAATTTGTTGTGATTTTTATTTTTTTATTAAATTATTGTATTATTTAACATTTTGTTATGTTATTAAAAGCATATAGCAACCTAATAATGGAAGTTGGAACTGATGAAGCCGGTAGAGGTTGCCTTGCAGGTCCCGTTACAGCGGCTGCCATTCTTATTAACGATAAATTAGAAAACGAACTGATTAACGATTCTAAAAAACTATCTATTGGTTCAAGGAAAAATTTGCGTTCGTTTATTGAAGAACACAACAGCTTCTTTAGTATTGCTCATATTTATGAAGATACCATTGATGAAATAAACATTCTGAATGCTTCTATTGAAGCAATGCACAAAGCCATTTCTACTTTGAGTTTTGAGCCTGAATTCATTATTGTCGATGGAAACCGATTTAAACCTTACCAAGAAATTCCGCACGAAACCATTATTAAAGGTGACAGCAAGTATTTAAGTATTGCAGCTGCATCTATTCTGGCAAAAACGTATCGTGATGACTATATGCTGCAACTGCATGAAGAATTCCCGATGTATGGCTGGAACACTAATATGGGTTATCCGACCAAAAAGCATCGAGCCGCCATTTTAGAATACGGACCGTGTAAATACCATCGTAAAACTTTCAGGCTTTTACCGGAACAACTGGTATTGGATTTAAATAAATAAGGAGTGAAAATTCACTCCTTATTATATTATACAAATTCGGCTTCAAAAAGCTCTTTAAAATAATGTAAAATTTTTTGCTTTACTTCTTCTTCATCTACCTTTTCAACACCCAATTCTACATTTAAAGAAGCGACTGCTTTTCCGCGAATACCACACGGAATAATATTATCGAAATATCCCAAATTGGTATTTACATTCAATGCAAAACCATGCATGGTAACCCAACGTGACGCACGCACACCCAAAGCACAAATTTTTCGAGCAAACGGAGTCCCAACATCTAACCAAACGCCGGTTTCTCCTTCGCTTCGCATACCTTTCAAACCATAATCTGCCAATGTCCTAATAAAAACATCTTCTAAAAAACGCAGGTATTTGTGAATATCGGTAAAAAAATTATCTAAATCTAAAATTGGGTATCCTACAATTTGTCCGGGTCCGTGATACGTGATATCTCCCCCGCGGTTTATCTTATAAAAAGTAGCGTTTTTTGCCTCCAACTGTTCATCATTCAAAAGCAGATTTTCCAAATCGCCACTTTTACCCAATGTATATACATGCGGATGCTCTACAAACAACAAATAATTTGGTGTTTCTTTGGCATTTGCATCGTCTTTACGATTTTGCGATTTAATATCTAAAATTCCCTGAAACAATTCTTCCTGATAATCCCAGGTATCTTTATAGTCTTTTAATCCTAAATCTTGTATTTGAACTTTTTTATTCATTTTATGCTGTGTTTATCTGTTGTATTTGGGATTGTTTAAAATTACCAAAGCGCCAATAACTCCCGGAACCCATCCTGCCAAAGTCAGCAGAAGTACGATTATAATCGATCCGCATCCTTTATCAAAAACAGCAAAAGGTGGTAGAAAAATGGCTAATAAAACCCTCCAAAAACTCATAGTATTTTGTTTAATTAATAATCTTACAAATTTAATCAATTAAAAACAATGTCCCATTTAAAAATATTCAAACAAAACTTATCAATCAACTAAAAAATAATTAATTTTGCAGGTTAAATAAAGAAAATATAAATTTTATGCAACTTTCAGAACAAGAAATCATCAGAAGAGAAAAATTGGGCAAGTTACGTGAACTTGGCATCAATCCTTATCCCGCAAATTTGTTTCCGGTAAATCATACATCGAAGCAGATCAAGGAAACTTTTGAAGAAGGTAAGAAGGTTGTAACTGCCGGCAGATTAATGAGTGTGCGCGATCAGGGTAAAGCAAGTTTTGCAGAAATTCAAGATCAGGAAGGCAGAATTCAGTTGTATTTAAACCGTGATGTTATTTGCACTGGCGAAGACAAAACGTTGTACAACACCGTATTTAAAAAATTAACCGATTTAGGCGATTTTATTGGTATTGAAGGCGAATTATTTACTACCCAGGTTGGCGCAAAATGTATCCGTGTAGAAAAATTTTCGATCCTTTCTAAAACATTACGCCCGTTACCGTTGCCAAAAACCGATGAGGAAGGAAATGTGTTTGACGCCTTTACCGATCCGGAATTGCGTTACCGTATGCGTTATGTAGATTTAATCGTAAATCCGTTAAACAAAGAAATTTTTATAAAACGTACCAAATTATACAATGCCATGCGATCGTTTTTTAACGACCGCGGTTATTTAGAAGTTGATACTCCGGTTTTACAGTCGATTCCTGGTGGTGCAGCGGCTCGACCATTTATTACGCACCACAATGCGTTAGACATTCCGTTGTACATGCGTATTGCAAACGAATTGTATTTAAAACGTTTGATTGTTGGTGGATTTGAAGGTGTTTACGAGTTTTCTAAAAATTTCCGTAACGAAGGAATGGACAGAACACACAATCCGGAATTTACGGCAATGGAAATTTACGTTGCTTACAAAGATTACAACTGGATGATGGAGTTTACCGAGCAATTGTTAGAACATTGCGCCATAGCAGTTAACGGAACAAGCGAAGCTACTTTTGGCGAACATAAAATCAACTTTAAAGCACCGTACCAACGTATTACCATGCGTCAGGCGATTATTGATTTTACAGGTTTTGATATTGATGGAAAAACCGAAGACGAAATTCGAGAAGCTGCTAAAAGCATGAATATTGCTGTTGATGACACCATGGGTAAAGGAAAATTGATTGATGAAATTTTTGGTGAAAAATGTGAAGGAAACTACATTCAGCCAACATTTATTACCGATTATCCTAAAGAAATGTCGCCACTTACAAAAGAACACAGAGATAATCCGGAATTAACCGAGCGTTTTGAGTTGATGGTTTGTGGTAAAGAGATTGCAAATTCATATTCAGAATTAAACGACCCTATTGATCAGCGTGAACGTTTTGAAGATCAGTTGAAATTATCTGAAAAAGGTGATGATGAAGCCGGACAGTTTATTGATGAAGATTTCTTGCGTGCATTGGAATTTGGTATGCCACCAACAGGTGGTTTAGGTATTGGTATGGACCGATTGATTATGTTTTTAACCAACAACCCATCAATCCAAGAAGTGTTGTTTTTCCCGCAAATGCGCCCAGAAAAAGCTGCACCTGCTTACGAATTAACCGATGACGAAAAAATAATCATCAGCATTTTAGAAGCCAACCAAAACAAATTATCTATTGCAACGTTAAAAGAACAGGCAGCTTTAAGCGGTAAAAAATGGGACAAAGCCATGAAAGCTTTAGCTTCATACAACCTAACCAAAGTGGTTACAGAAAACGAAGAAAAAGTAGTGGAGTTTGTATAGGTAAACTTGAAAGCTTCACATATAAAACAGGGGTTTGACTTAATCAGTCAAACCCCTGTTTACTTTATAAGGCACTTTAAAAAAACAAGTAATTTAATTAGGACAATGGAAATTTTACTTGCCTTTAACCTGTACTTAGAGCCCTATTTACAGACTGTGTAAGATTATCTACCAGCAAGCCTAATATCTCATCCATCAACTTAAGATCTTTCTTTGAGGTGCGTGCAAAATCATGGTTAAACTGCAAACGATGCTTTATAAACCCAAAAAAGTTTTTATCGTTGTATTTATCAAACAGGAACTCTACCTTTTCCAGCTGCGGCTCAAGATGCACAATAAGTTTCCACAAAATAAACGGAGTGGCATAATTGGGCAGGTATGAAGATTTTGAAAAAACCAATGTACGAAAAACCCTCATAAGCGTATGGTTAAACAAAAGCTCTGCACCTTCACTATTTTTCTTACCCTCTTTGCGTACAGCCAAATAACTTTCGTATATTACTTTTGCAGACCGGAAATAATACTCCAAATCGGGATAGCATTTAACATGTGGCTCTTCCCAATGTATCTGCGGATATACCGCAGATTGGTACACCCTATTTTTGTGCTGCATTATCTCTTTGAAAAACGCCTGATGCTGAAACAGATTTTTCTGTATCCAAATACGGGAATGACCAATAATAACCACCTTAACATGGCTACCCAGCCTTGCGCTTACAGACTGCTGCATAGAACTGAGAACCACCGAACCCAGCCCTTCACCAACCAAAAGCAAATAATAAACAGACTGTGCAGAGCCATTTTTTTTATCAAACAGGTACATTTCTTCCACAGGCTTTATCCGTAAAATTTGAGAGACAATCTTTGTCTGTTCCTCTTCATCAGCTACATAGTCCATAATCTTAAAGCCATGTTCCGCCCTACTTGTTTTAATCGATTTTTTAAGTTCTGAAAAACGTTTAGAAACCAAATTGTACAATTTACTTTCGCATTCTATTAAGGCATTAACCAAGTCGTCATTAAAATAATCGTCATCGTCTTCTGCACATTGCACTGCTCTTTCCAGTTCGCCTATCAAAAAGAATTCGTTTTCATTTTTTTTCACAAACAAGGAAGCTAATTCAGGCTCTACCACCATCAATCTATTTATACTCTGGTGTAAATTGTCCAAATTCAGATTTCTACCAAAATAAAGCAGTTCCAACTGAAAAATATCGAATTCATATACCGAATTTAAGATTAACACCGTACCTAACTGCGAAGAATAATTGCTCATGCGTCGGCTTTCAGAAAGCAACAGATCGTGATCGTGATAAAACCGCTCGGTATATTGCCTGTACTTCTTTTTACAGCCGCTCCATGACGTGGCTGAACAACCCACATCTGCATTGCTATACAGTAACGCAGTCTTCCGGCAGTAGGCCGTGGTGAACGGATTCCCAATTGAAAGGCTGTTTTTCATTGAAAACTCACTGATAACATGTACAAGCAAGCCATATTTTATAAAAGTATTTGCGATCCATTTTTTCGATTCAACCAGGTGCAGATCCACGTTACTGATTAAAACAATAATTAGTTGTGAAATGCCCTTTTCCGAGGGATGATAAAAGATATTGGCTATAGCGAACTCTGCTATCAGCTGGCGAAGGCTGTTCTGCAATGCCGGATCTAATTCTGAGGAAATTTTAACTGTATCCATATCATTCAATTTTAAAGATTTGAATACAAACTTAATATGGAGCAAAAGGATATAAAATTCGGCTACAGGATAAAAAATCCGCGACAGCGGGATATTTTAGTCCAATCCAGTTATCAAAAGCTTTAAGCATAATTAGGTAGCTATTTATATCTATCAAGTTATTTTTTAATATATTAGCTCTATACTACTGTAAACCAATAAAAACACTGTCTGAAAATTTACCTACCTTTAGACACAAGACCCTATTTTTTATTCTGCTTTTTACGTTTTTTAACTAAAATGCATTTCATGCACTAAGCATGCTTTATCCATACAGTATCTACGGAGTATCCCTACTGTTACCATTTAGAAAATTTTTCGGTTTGTACTTTAGGCTTTTTTACCTAATTTTTATTAAATTTACATTTACGTTAAACCAAATTAAAATGCCATGAAACAAAAAATTCACGAAGGACGCAATGTAAAACGATTCAGGGAAATGCTGGGTATAAAACAAGACGCTCTGGCATACGAACTTGGCGAAGACTGGAACCAGAAGAAAGTATCTATGCTTGAGCAAAAGGAAACCATAGATGAAACCCTTTTAGAGCAGATTGCAGCCGTACTTAAAATTCCCGCAGAAGCCATACATAATTTTGATGAAGAGAGAGCTATAAATATTATTTCAAACACTGTTAATAATAATGATAACGCAAGTGGCAACTCTTTGTTTAATTATTATCCCACAATAAATCCAATTGATCAAATCATCCAACTGCACGATGAAAAGATCGCCTTATACGAGCGCATGCTCAAAGAAAAGGAAGAAATGATGCTGCGCTTGGAAAAACTAATTAACAGCAAATAAACGGCTTAAAATATGCTGTAACAGCATTTATGCAAGCTTGTAATAAACAAACCCTCTGCTAATTAGCAGAGGGTTTGTTTTATCACCTTATAAAATCTCAACACTAAAAAAAACGCTACTTTAACAAGCAGCGTTTTTTGTTTATTAAATTTAAGTTTTATTTTTTTACGATTTTTAAGTTTTTAACTTGAAAACTCTGTTTGTTATTCTATTTTCCATTTATATGAATCTTTAAGAGGAACTTTAGATCCCGGGAGATTTGAATTAATGTTCTTTTCTAACGAACCTTACGATTCTAAACAAGGCTTACTAAATATTTTAAATACAGAAAAATCTTTTTCAGCTATTAAAGGCTTGTTACAGACTAAGCACATTTGGGTTCTTTTATTATTAACACCAATTTTCTTAGTAAATATTGTGAATTTGCTTTATTCATTGATGTATCTTTTAAAAACAAGAAAAAAGTTATCTTTTGGCATAATATTTATTTCAACCTTAATAACATACTACATCGTGTTAACGGGACCTGTAAATGCAACCCGATATATGATGCCTATTCAAGGTGTTTTAATTATTCTTTCATCACTTTACTTAAACAATTATTTTAAACATAATAAAAAAACTCAATCCTTAACCGATTGAGTTTTTTTTGATTTATCTTATCATTCCACCATCGTAAGGAACTTCTTTTTCTTGGAAGATAATTCCAAAAGTTTCCAGTTCTTTTAAAACAGGTTCGTAAACCTCTTTTGTAAGTGGCATTTGTATTCCAGGTGTAGTAATTTCACCGTTTAATATTTTAAGTGTAATGATACCAACCGGCAAACCAACCGTTTTTGCCATCCCGGTTAATACAGCATCTTCACCCAAACAAACCATGGTAGAATCTATCTGAAAAGTTTCAATACTTCCCGGCATGGTATATCCGAATTTATGATACATAACAATCATGTCTTTATCGTTTGGTTGTAAAGTCCATTTTTCAGAAAGAATTTTTTCCATGACTTGTGCCGGCGTTGCATTTTTCAATCCGACTTTTTTATCGTTATTGAAAAGATCTAAAGCTAGAAACTTATCCCAAACGGTATCGTCTTGTTCCACATTTAAAGTCAAGCGGAATTTTACTTCAACAGAATCGGTCGGATGATAATATAAAAACGAATTGATAAATTCACGATACGTCATGTTTTCAGAATCTTCAATCGTGTAGGTATCATCCGTCACACCCAATTGCACCAACATATTCCAAGCACGCGAATAACCCACTCTACGCATGGTTCCACGGTAAATAGTATGAGCATTTTGCAAACCATACGCTTCGCGATATCCTAACGAATCTCGGTTTGCATACGCTTCAAATCTGCCAAAACCTTCAATTTCTAAAAATTCGGTACGTTTAAAGATACGTTGATACGGAATGTATTTATAGGTACCTTGTTGTAAAAATTTTGCTGCGCCACCTTGCCCGGCAACAACCACGTTACGAGGATTCCACGAAAATTTGTATTTCCAAATGTTATCATCAGATTCTGGAGCAACCAAACCACCACAGAAACTTTCAAAATGAACCGGATTTCCGCCTTTTTCTCTAATCTCATCCAAAACTTTCATAGCACTCATGTGATCAATTCCCGGATCTAATCCACATTCGTTCATAAAAATCAATCCTTTGGCTTTTACTTCGGCATCCATTTCTTTCAATTCGTTCGAAATGTACGATGCGGTCACTAAATGCTTACTGAATTTAAGACAATCGGCAGCAATAATCGGGTGTAAAAAAGCAGGCATCATAGAAATTACTACATCGGCTTTTTCTATTAATTTGGTGCGTTCAGCATCGTTATGAATGTCTAAAGCAATGGCAAATGCATTGGGATTGTCGGCGATTTTTTCTTGGATTGATGTGATCGACTGATCGGCAATATGAAGTTTGAACTGATGTGTTTCTGTACGTTCCAACAAATATTTGATTAAAGAAGAAGTTGATCTTCCTGAACCAAACAACAATATATTTTTCATTAATTTCTGGTTTTGAATGTGCTAAAAGTACTAAAAAAATAGCGCATGAAAAAAAACACTTATCGAAAAATAAAAAAGTGTACATTTGACAAAAATTTTCCCATGACTAGAAAGTTAGTAACATTGGCAGCTTTTTTTGGATTTGTTGCAATAATTTTAGGGGCTTTTGGCGCACATGCATTAAAAGAAGTTTTAACGGCAGAACAGTTGGTAAGCTTTGAAACCGGTGTAAGATATCAAATGTATCACGCGTTGTTTTTACTGCTTGTTTCGCAATTAAATGTATTAACAGAAAAAAATAAGCGCACCATTGGCATTTTAACTACCATAGGCATTTTTTTATTTTCGGGATCTATTTTTTTACTGGCAACCCAAGGTTTATCGGGCATAAACTTTAAATTTTTAGGCCCAGTAACACCCGTTGGCGGATTATTTTTAATATTAAGCTGGTTTTTCACGGCTTTTTATTCAATGAAACAAAAAAACAATTAATAAAAAAAATACTAAATTTATTAGTAAGTTTGTATGCAAATTAACACAATACAAGATTTAAACATGAAGGTTTCAAAATCAATATCTTTAGATAAGTACGGAATTAACAATGTAACAGAAATTATTTACAATCCGTCGTACGATGAGTTATTTAAAGCTGAAACAGATGATAACTTGCAAGGTTTTGAGCGCGGACAAGTATCGGAACTTGGAGCAGTAAACGTTATGACGGGTGATTTCACCGGACGTTCTCCTAAAGATAAATACATTGTAAAAGACGCAGTTACAGAAAACACTATTTGGTGGTCTTCTGAAAACGCTAAAAACGACAATAAGCCAATTTCTCAGGATACTTGGGAAGCTTTAAAGCAAAACGCAGCTTCTGAATTATCAGGCAAAAAATTATACGTTGTTGATGCTTTTTGCGGTGCAAACGAAGATACTCGTTTAAAAGTACGTTTTATCATGGAGGTTGCTTGGCAGGCACATTTTGTAAAAAATATGTTTATCCGCCCAACCGATGCTGAATTAGAAAACTTCGGCGAGCCTGATTTCGTGGTAATCAACGCATCTAAAACTTCATTTACAGATTACAAATCACACAACTTAAATTCTGACGTTTACATTGCATTCAACTTAACAGAAAAAATGCAGTTAATTGGCGGTACTTGGTACGGTGGCGAAATGAAAAAAGGTATGTTCTCTATGATGAACTACTACTTGCCATTACAAGGAATTGCTTCAATGCACTGTTCTGCAAACAAAGGTAAAGAAGGCGATGTTGCTGTTTTCTTTGGTTTATCGGGAACAGGAAAAACTACTTTATCAACAGATCCAAAACGTGAATTAATTGGCGATGACGAGCACGGATGGGATAAAGACGGTGTTTTCAATTTTGAAGGCGGATGTTATGCTAAAACAATCGATTTAAGTAAAGAACACGAACCAGAAATTTTTGCAGCTATTAAACGTGATGCATTGTTAGAAAATGTAACTGTTGATGCTGAAGGAAAAATTGATTTTAAAGACGGATCTGTAACACAAAACACTCGTGTTTCTTATCCTATTGAACATATTGAAAATATTGTAAAACCGGTTTCAAAAGCTGGTCACGCTAAAAAAGTAATCTTCTTAACTGCAGATGCTTTTGGTGTTATGCCTCCGGTTTCTAAATTAACTCCAGAACAAACAAAATACTATTTCTTATCAGGATTTACAGCAAAATTAGCAGGAACAGAGCGTGGTGTTACACAACCAGAACCTACTTTTTCGGCTTGTTTCGGTAAAGCGTTCTTAAGCTTGCACCCAACAAAATATGGTGAAGAATTAGTTAAGAAAATGGAAGAGCACAATGCTACCGCTTACATGGTTAACACTGGTTGGAACGGTACCGGAAAACGTATTTCTATTAAAGATACGCGTGCAATTATCGACCGTATTTTAGACGGATCTATCGAGAATGCTGAAACTACTATTGTCCCAATTTTCAATTTAGCAGTTCCTACTGGTTTAGAAGGTGTTGACACCAACATTTTAGATCCTAGAAACACGTATGCAGCTGCAAGTGAATGGGAAACTAAAGCTACAGATTTAGCAAAATTGTTCGTAACAAATTTCGAAAACTACACAGATAACGAAGAAGGAAAATCATTAGTTGCGGCGGGTCCACAATTATAATCTTCTTGAAATATTAAATTAAAGTCCAACAGTTGTTGGACTTTTGTTTTTTATAGTTCTTTTTATATATTTGTTAACACTTTTGAAAGAAAAATGAATCAATCAGAAAAAAGCTTATACAATCCCGGATTACACAAACTACTTACCCTACAGGTTAAAGACGAAATTCTTTTAACTTCGCTTGAAAACTTTCAGGAGTTTTCTAAAAACCTTATTAATGATTTTAATCTGGAAATTGTAGGTATATCCCATCATTCATTCGATTCAAACGGTTATACAATGGCTTTTTGTTTAAAAGAATCGCACATCTGCATACATACTTGGCCTGAATTTGAGCAATTAACGCTTGATATTTATCTGTGTAATTACTTAAAGGACAATACACAAAAAGTAGAAGCTTTAAGTACTGCCTACAAACATTTTTTTAATGCCGAAGTGTTAAACGAAACAAACGTGTACCGCTAATGAATGCAAAATATCAATGTGCAAACTGCCACAGTGTTACCGAAATTGCTTACACTAAATTAAAGCCTCAAACTTTTGCGTGCCCTGTTTGTTCGTCAATATCCAAAATCAACGAAACCTCAACAGAATATGCGGGTAAAATAACCGGTTCTTTTAAAGATGTATACGCGTCGCTAAACGAAACTGTTACCTATAACGGACGCACGTATTATATTGTAGGTATATCGACCAAACAAGAAAAAGGTAGTTATGTTTCGTGGAACGAATATATTTTAGCCGACAAAAATGGTGATTTAATTTTTTTATCGCACGGAAGCGATTTTAATTCGTTCTTAACAGAGATTCCTATTACCACAGAACTGGCAGAGCAAGCAAAATTAGGTGGGACTTTAAAGTACAAAGGATCTGGATACGATTTTGAATTTGCACAGTACGCCTTACCTATTGCGGCACACGGTGTTTTCTTTAATAATATTTTAGAAGAATCGTACAACAGAACATTTCAGCATAATTACAATCAAAGTCAGTTTTTATCGGTTGAAAAATATGGTGATGTTACCGAAGTTTTTTTCGGCGAATATTTAAACAAAACAAGTTTTAGAAAACTTTTTATAAAAGAACGCGAAAGCATCTACAAGAACAACAATGTACTAAAAAATCTGGTATTGTTTTTTGCTTTGATCTGTTTAGTAATCGGTGGTTTGCATTATGCTTTAAATTACAACAATGTAGATATGGTTACTTATACCAACAGTATTGTTAAGGCAAATTCTACAAGTAATCAGTTTATAAGTCCGCCTTTTGATGTTAAGGGTTATGATAAAAAGGTTAAACTTTCATTTGTATCAGAAGTTACTGATCCGGACATTGCTTTAAATGTATCGTTGGTCAACGAAAAAACAAACGCTACCCATTTAACCGAAACCTTTAAACATTTCAATAATTCACAAAATTATGCATCGGGTAACGAAGTAACTTTTTGCGGTGTAGATAATGGCTCGTATCATTTGGCTTTTCATTATACTGCAAACATTAATAAACCAGAAAACACGTACGATGTTGACTATAAAATAATTATTGGAGGTGTTAGTCAGGTTTGGTTGTATGTTTCTATTATAATAACTTTAGCCGCTGCTTTTTTTTACTATTACACGATTATTAACAGAAATCATACTAACGAGTTACAAGATTTTAAAAACGTTTACAAATACAAAAATTACGAACCTTTAAAATATGCAGGAATAATTTTAGGATTATACATTTTTGGAAATTATATGTTTATATCGAACTTAACCTGCAATTCATCAAAAGTTAATACCGAATTAGAAAATGCAAACTACACGGGTAACAGAGTACATTACATAGCCAGAACCTATTCATCATCGGGAGCTTCCCATAAATAAACGATTATGCAACAAATTTTAAACGGAATAACAAATTCGGCAATCTATTCAATATTGGGAATAATAATTTTACTGATTGCTTATTTAATTGTTGAAAAATTAACCCCGGAAAATTCTTGGAAAGAAATAGTAGAAAATAAAAACATTGCACTTGCTATTGTTTTTGCAGGATTTATCATTGGAATATCTATGATAATTAGCGCTGCGCTACATGGATAAAAACAAACGTTTTCAACTTTTTCTACTGGTCGCAGTTTTTATAGTATCAACTTGCGGTTTAGTTTACGAATTGGTTGCGGGTGCTTTAGCCAGTTATTTGCTGGGCGATTCGGTAAAGCAGTTTTCTTTTATTATTGGCACCTATTTGTTTTCAATGGGTGTAGGATCTTTTTTGGCAAAATACATCAAAAGAAATTTAATTGATCGTTTTATAGAAATTGAACTTTTAATAGGTATAATCGGCGGATTAAGTTCGGTTGTGCTATTTGTTCTTTTCCAAAGAATATCGCATTTTCAGTTTATACTTTACTTCAGCGTTTTTTTAACCGGATGTTTATCGGGAATGGAAATTCCTATTTTAATGAACATCTTAAAAAACCGCGTCACCTTTCGCGAACTGGTTTCAGACGTTTTTACATTTGATTATATCGGCGCGCTAATTGCTTCGGTTTTATTCCCAACTTTATTGATTCCTTATTTAGGAGTAATGGGAACATCATTAGTTTTCGGAATTATAAATATTCTGGTTGGTATATCGCTTTGCATATTTTTAAGGAAAGAAATTTTTAACTTACGAAGCCTACAAATAAAGGCTTTTTTAAGTTTGGCATTACTAGTTACTGCTTTTGCATATTCAAACGATTTATTGAAATACACTGAAAACAATCTGTATCAAAACAATATTATTTACAAACAGAGTACACCTTACCAACGAATTATTTTAACCGAAAGTACGGGCGAATATCAGTTGTTTTTGAACAATAACCTGCAATTCAACACCAAAGACGAATACCGTTATCACGAGGTTTTGGTACATCCCGCAATGGCTGCAGCACCTGCAATATCAAACGTTTTGGTATTAGGTGGTGGCGATGGTTTGGCTGTCCGCGAAATCTTAAAATATAAAGACGTAAAAAAGATAACACTGGTTGATTTAGATGAAGGAATGACGAATCTATTTAAAACGAACGAAATACTGCGCAAGCACAACCATAATTCGTTAAATAGCCCAAAAGTAACCATTCATAATACCGATGCGTTTATCTGGTTGCAGCAAAATAAAGAGAAATATGATGTTGTGATTATCGATTTTCCAGATCCGTCTAATTACAGTTTAGGCAAATTGTACACCACCTATTTTTACAAAACGTTGTACGAAAGCATGCACCCTAACGCGGTAGTAACCGTTCAAACTACTTCCCCTTATTATGCGCCAAAATCGTATTGGTGTGTGCACGAAACAATAAGTTCGGTGTATCCAAACATTAACGGATATCATACCTATGTGCCGTCTTTTGGTGAATGGGGTTTTGCTATTTTTTCTCCGAATAATTTGGTCCGATTGAATAAAGTGTACCGCAAACTGAACAATTTAAAGTTTTACAATTATAATTTAGACGAATTTAGTAAGTTTTCTGAAGATATGAAGGCAGAAAATATTGAAATCAATCGTTTAGATAACCAATCTTTAGTTCGATATTTTGATGAAGAGTGGAGCAAAATTTAATTGGACACGTCGCAATTTTTTAAAAACAGGATTACTGGCATTGGTTGCAATTCCGTTGGTACAATCGTGTAAAAAAACGGTCGAGAAACTGATTTTCAAGATCACGGGAACCAATCACATTCTGGGACATCGTTTGCGTACCGGCGATTTTCCAAAAAAATCAAAAACAATCAATGAAAACATCGTGATCATTGGCGGTGGAATCTCCGGATTATCTGCAGCGCGCTGGCTTTCTAAAAACAATATTACCGATTTCAAACTTATTGAAATAGAAACCGAATTAGGCGGAAATTCATTAGGTAAACAAAATCAATACAGCAAATATCCTGTTGCGGCACATTATCTGCCACTGCCAAATCATTCAAACAAAAATTTGATCGATTTTTTACATGAAAGTAACATCATTACAGGTTTTTCTGAAGATGGAACTCCCATTTACGATGAATCGCAATTATGTTTTACTCCGCATGATCGCTTGTTCATTCATAATTATTGGCAGGAAGGAATCATTCCGAATTACGGGCTTTCAGAAGATGATCATAAATCTTTTAAAATCTTTGATGAAAAGATGCAGTTCTATAAAGATGCCAAAGGAAAAGATGGCGCGTATGCATTTGATATTCCCTTGCATCAATCATCGAACGACGACGAATTCACAAAATTAGATCAGTTAACATTTAAAGATTGGCTACTTGCGAACAACTTGAATAATTCTGAACTTTTTACTTATTTGAATTATTGCTGTAAAGACGATTACGGAATTGGGATTGATAAAGTTTCGGCTTGGGCAGGAATTCATTACTTCTGTTCGAGAAAAGACACACAAAAAGAAGTATTAACCTGGCCAGAAGGAAACTATTTCATTGCAAAGAAATTTTTACCCTACACAGAAAATAAAACACATAAAAAAGTGTTGGTATATTCTGTAAAGACTACTGAAAACAAAGTCGAATTATTTATTTATGACGATCGATTAAAAACATCGACCAAAATTATTGCCAACAAAGTTATTTTGGCAACACCGCAGTTTGTAAACAAATATATTTTAGAAAACAGAAATGAAATTTCTAAAAAGTTTGAATACGCTCCTTGGATTACGGCGACTTTAGCTATAAATAAGTTTCCTATTGGCGAAGGTGCTCCGCTTTCTTGGGACAACGTTATTCACAACGGCTTTGGCTTGGGTTATATTTACAACCAGCACCAAATGCTTAACCAATATCAAACACCTTTTTCAATAACATATTATGCTGCTTTGTGTACCGATGATTTAAAATCGGAACGAAAAAAATTACTTTCTAACACAGATGATTACTGGAAAAAAGTTGTTTTAACCGATTTAGAAAAAGCACATTACAATATATCAGCCGAAGTAATTTCGTTGGAACTCCACAAAAAAGGACACGGAATGATTAGTCCGTTTCCAAATTTTATTTTTTCCGAAGAAATAAAAAAGGCAGCACAGCCAATTGAAAACAAAATCTACTTTGCTCATTCAGATTTAAGCGGAATATCTATTTTTGAAGAAGCTTTTTATCAAGGTATCAAAGCCGCTAAAGAACTGATTAATGATACAGCCCTGGATACATAAAAAACAAACCGATGTTGTTTTTATTTTACTGCCTCCGTTTTTCATTGCATTAATTGTTTTGCTTTTTAATGAAAAACTAGCAGTCATTCAAGACAATTATTCCTTCCTAACATGGGTTGTTTTTATTGTTTTTATAGATGTTGCACACGTTTACGCATCGCTTTTTAAAACGTATCTTAACAAAACCGAAATATCAAAACACAAAAGACTTTTTACTGTTGTTCCCGCTATTTGCTTGCTGTTAAGTATTGCTGCTTTTATTGTAAGTAAAGAATTTTTCTGGAGCGTTCTTGCCTACATCGCTGTGTTTCATTTTATACGGCAGCAATACGGCTTTATGAGATTGTATAGTAGAAACGAACCTAAAAACAGATTTAAACTGCTGTTTGATAAGATTGTTATCTACAATGCAACCGTTTTTCCCATGTTGTTTTGGTTTCTAAATCCCGATCGAAATTTTAACTGGTTTGTAAGTAATGAATTTTTGCAGACCAATCAACCGCAGATAACCAACATATTGTTCATATGTTTTGTAATTATTTTTACTACTTACTTGGTTTCCGTGGTATATGGTTTTATTAAGACAAAAAAGCTTAATCTTCCTAAAAACCTACTTATTTTAGGTACTTATATTTCCTGGTATTTGGGAATTGTTCATTATAACAACGAACTTATTTTCACTGCATTTAATGTGGTTTCGCACGGGATTCCTTATATGGCGCTGGTTTATTTTAAAGAAATCAAACCCAATAAAAAGGGAAACTTCTATCTGTCCTTTTTTCAAACAAAATATTTACTAATTGTATTTATATTGATTTTATTAGGATTGGCATTTTTAGAAGAATTAATTTGGGAACTTACCGTATGGGAAGAACATTTTCAGTTCACGGAATTCTATATATCGGATAACTTGCATTTTATATGGATTCCTATTTTAACGCTACCTCAACTAACTCATTATGTTTTAGACGGATTTATCTGGAAATCCAAAAAATAATTTTCTTAATCTAGGTTAACGGTTATATGTCTTGGCTGATCTAAATTTGTATTATCAAACTTAAAAAAGTAAATAATGAAAAAGATAGCCCTATTTTTTGTTGCAACGTTATTCTCTGTAGCATCATTTGCACAGACAAAATATAATGTAGATTCGTACCATTCGTTCTTAAATTTTTCGGTTGGTCATATGGGAATCTCATTTGTAGATGGTAAAATGGACAAGTACCAAGGTTCGTTAGAACTAACGAATGAAGATATTACTTCTGCCAAATTTAATTTTACGATTGATGCAAATTCGGTAAACACAGGAATTGATGCTCGTGACAACCATTTACGTTCGGCTGATTTTTTTGAAACAGCGAAATATAACGACATTAAATTTGTGTCTACATCTGTTAAAAAAGATGGCAAAAACTACAAGTTAAACGGAAACTTAACCATTAAAGATGTTACAAAACCGGTTACTTTTACTTTGGTTTACGGCGGTTTATTGAAAGACGACGGACAAGGTAATCAAAAAGTAGGTTTTCAGGCTACTACAACAATCGATAGAACAACATTCAACATAAACTACGACCCAACTGGTATGGGGATTGCGAAAGACGTAAAATTCATTGTTAATTTAGAATTTACAAAAGCAAAATAATTTTTTCATAAGTAAGTAAACAACAAACAACCGAAAAGCGCATCAAGAAATTGATGCGTTTTTTATTTCTCTTTAGTCAATCTATTTGTTCAGAAAAGCTTTGATATTCATTTTTAAATATAATTATAGTAATGTGAAGCTGAAACAAGTTCAGCTTGACAAACTGACTGAAATATTGTAGAATCATTACAAAACAAAAGAC
>JAVXSC010000008.1:21526-36211 GCA_036643355.1 Myroides sp. | reverse complement strand
CTGTAACCCTGAAACGGTTTCTACTGATTTTGATACGGCAGACAAATTGTATTTTGAGCCTGTTTATTGGGAACATATTTACGATATTATCCGTCACGAAAAACCAGAAGGAGTTATTGTACAGTTAGGTGGACAAACCGCTTTGAAATTAGCTGAAAAGTTAGACAAATATGGAATTAATATTATTGGAACAAGCTACGAAGCTTTAGATTTAGCTGAAGATCGCGGGCGTTTCTCTGAATTGTTAACCGAATTAAATATACCGTTTCCTAAATTTGGTGTAGCTACAACTGCAGACGAAGCATCGAAGTTAGCAGACGAATTAGATTTCCCTCTTTTAGTACGTCCGTCTTATGTATTGGGTGGTCAGGGAATGAAAATTGTAATCAACAAAAAAGAATTAGAAGAGCACGTAATTGATTTGTTAAAATCGATTCCTGGGAATAAATTACTGTTAGATTACTATTTGTCTGGTGCTGTTGAAGCAGAAGCTGATGCAATATGCGACGGTGAAAATGTGTACATCATCGGAATTATGGAGCATATCGAACCATGTGGAGTTCACTCTGGAGATTCAAATGCAACTTTACCTCCATTCAATTTAGGTGAATTTGTTCTACAACAGATTAAAGATCATACTAAAAAGATCGCAGTTGCTTTAAAAACAAAAGGTTTAATCAATATTCAGTTTGCAATTAAAGACGATACGGTTTATATTATCGAAGCAAATCCACGTGCATCTCGTACGGTTCCGTTCATTGCAAAAGCATACGGCGAGCCTTATGTAAACTACGCAACAAAAGTAATGTTGGGTGCAAAAGTGACTGATTTTACTTTTAATCCACAGTTAAAAGGTTACGCGATTAAGCAACCGGTTTTCTCTTTCAACAAGTTCCCTGGTGTAAACAAAGCATTAGGACCTGAAATGAAATCAACCGGAGAAAGTATCTTGTTTATAGATAGCTTAAAAGATGATGCTTTCTACGATTTATACGCTCGCAGAAAAATGTACTTGAGTAAATAATCTTACTTATTAGTTATAAAAAAATCCGTTTCAATTAAGAAACGGATTTTTTGTTTTTATATATTCCTATTATTTTTTAATGATTTTGATAAACTGTGAACCTTCGGCAGTCATTACCTTAACCATGTAAGTACCAGAACTAAATCTAGAAAAATCAATAGTGATAGATTTACTTTCGTACTTCTGTTTGAAAACACGCTTACCGGTAACATCATAAATCTCTACATTTTCTAAAGGATCAATATAACTAATTACCAATTCGCTATCTACCGGATTTGGATAATATTTCAATTGTTCCAAATTAAGATCATTTGTACCTAAAGTAACTCCTACTTTAACAGCTGTTGGATAACTGTTACAAGAATTTGCATCAACAATAACTCCGTAATAAGTAGTTCCGTCAACTAATAAATCCGATGCATCTAAAGCATTCATTTTATTAATAGCATCATTATAACTTAAATACCAAACAACATTTGGCTGATTCATTACCAAATTAGCAACTTTTGCCTGATAGTTAAAATTCTGAACCAAACTTCCTGTCGGTGAAGATGGTCGAGAATTCACCTGTACCTGAACGCTTGTTCTGTTAGAAATACATCCGTACGATTCTATTGCCACATAATAATAACCGCTTGTTAAAACATAAGTATCAGGCAGTTTTGTAGTTGTTGTTCCATTTAAATACCATACATACTTGGTCGTGGTTGATCCTGCCAAATATAAATCGGCAACTGTAGCACCATCACATAGTTTAAAATCGGTCATTGTTGGCGCTGTTGTTGAAACTACACGAACCGCAACTGCTATTCTTGGCGATTTACAAGGCATCATCTCCTGCTCTACATAATATGTACCGTTGAAAAGCTGTGTAGTCGCTGTAAGCGGTGTTGTTGCTTGTGCAGAATTATACCATTTTATTGATGCTCCGTTAATACCTGTGGCAACCAAATCGCCAACTGTAGCTGTACTACAAAATGCTTGTAACGTACTTGTTGTTGGAATAGGCACATTGTTAGATACTACTATTTGAACTGCTTTTCGAGCCGATTCGCATAAATTGTAATTAAATGTACTGATATAATAAGTTCCGCTTGTTAAAACCTGCGACTGGCTTAATGGCGTTGTTGCAGTTAAACTGCTGTACCATTTTAATTGCGAACTGGTATATCCTTCAATAGAAATATCATTAATAGTTGCAACATCACAAATTGCTAGATGACCAGTAACAAGTTGCTGATTTGGATAAACATTTACTTTCACTGCAAATCTTGTGGTGCTCTCACATCCGTTTAATGTTTGTGACGCAAAATAGGTTGATCCATGAACCAACGTACTTGCATTGGTTAAAAGCGTGCCGCCAACAGCTGCTGTGTACCATTTTACATTGGTTCCTGTAATTTGTAAATCGGATATTTTTGGTAAAAAAGGTTCACAAAATTCTTGAACACTATATCCTGATGGAATTGGAGTACTATTAATCACCACATTAATTCCTGTTCTTGCAAAACTTTCACAGCCATTAATGGTTTGCGATGCAAAATAATCTCCTGCTACTAATAAATCATTAGCATTTAAAGGTGTACCGGCAATAGCCGATCTATACCATTTAACATTTGTTCCACTAACAACCAAGTTACTCACGGTTGCATTACTATTAATACAGAAAACCTGATTAACTGCTGTTGGTGTAGCAACATCAGCCGGTTGGGTAATGGTTACCGTGTGAGCCAAGGTACAGTTATTACTATCGGTTACAACTACTGTATAAGTACCTGCTGGAATCTGATTTAACGAAGTCGTTTTAAATCCGTTTGACCATTGATAGATATAAGGAGCCGTTCCGCCTGAAACCGTTAGAGAAATACTTCCATCTGACAATCCGTAGCAATTAACGTTTGTTTGCTGATGCGTAGCTGCTAAAATATCAGGTTGAGTTATATCAACGGTTTCCGTAACAGTACATCCGTAATCATCTGTAACAGTTAAAGTATAAGTTCCTACTCCTAAATTATTTATAGATGAATTGATCGATCCTGTTGACCAACTGTAAGTAAACGGAGCTTTTCCGCCAGTAACAACTGCTGTTGCATTACCGTTTTTTAACCCATTACAGCTAATATTTTTCTTGTTAAAACTTAAAGCTAAATTTGCAGTTGCAACTACAGAAACTGTTTCGTTCACTTTACATCCATTCGCATCTGTAACTGTTAAATTATAAGTTCCCGGCAACAAATTATCAGCGTTAGCAGTCGTGAAACCATTAGACCATAAATACGTATAAGGTTGCGTTCCGCCAGTAGCTGTTGCTACAACCGAATTTGTTGTGGCACCATTACAACCTGCCTTTGTTTGGTTTGTCGAAACAGTCAATATAGTCGGTTCTGTAATTACAACAGAAGTATTCACTGTACATCCTTTTGCATCGGTTACTGTAACTGAAAAAGTTCCTGGTCGTAAACCCGTATTTGCAGCAGTAGTAATGCCGTTATTCCAACTGTATGTATAAGGCGCAGTTCCTCCTATTACGTTTACGGTAGCTTCTCCAGTATAAGTTCCGTTACAACTAACATTTTTAGATGTAATTGCGGCTGCTAATATATTTGGTTGCGTTATTACAATTTGCTCAGTCTTTATACAATTATTTGCGTCTTTTACTTGAACATTATAAGTACCAGCTATTAATCCCGTAATTGTTGCAGTTGTAGCATTGTTGTGTGACCACAAGTAAGTAAACGGAGCTGTTCCACCAGTAGGAGTTACTTCGATACTAGCATCATTCCCTCCATTACAGCTAACATTTTTAACTTTTAAAGTGTTTGAAATTACTGCAGGTTCGGTAATGACTACGCTTTTGTTTGCTGTACATCCGTTTGCATCGGTTATAACAACATTGTAAGTTCCGGGTGCTAAATTGCTAATAGCTGCAGTTGTAGATCTGTTTGACCATAAATAAGTGTACGGTGTGGTATCTCCTGAAACAACCACTGTTGCAGATCCGTTTGCCAGTCCGAAACAAGATACGTTTACGGATGTGATCGTTGCATTAACTTCGGGCACAGTTAAAATAACTGTATTAGAATCTAAATGAGGTAAACAATTACTTTTTACTATAAGCTTATAAGTGTAACCGTTTAAGCTTCTCGTTGCATTTGTTATGGTTAATGTATTTGTAGTGACACCAGAATAAGTAGCATCATTTACTAAATCGATAAAACCACTACCTGAATTAACCTGCCATTGATAACCAATTGCATTTATAGCAGTTGCACTGAATGAAGTTGAACCACCGATACATACCAACTTGTTTATTGGCTGTGTTGTAATAGTTGGTGTTAATGTAACCGTAAGATTAATTGTCGCAATTTTTGAACAATCGCCAGAAACTACTAAAACATAAACCAATCCACTACCCGATGAATATGCTGCTGGGTTTGTAATTGTATTTGTATTTTGTGCAACAGCATCAGCTTGATTTTGATAGTATTTAAAAATAATACCCGGAACAGAACTTATTTGAGATTGAACCGAAGTAAGATCAAAAGTTGCAGTAGCCGAAGTTGAACAGATATTTATAGAAGGATTCTGAACAGAAGCTAAAGGATTTTGATTTACAACTACTGTTCTAGAAAAAGTACAATTATTACTATTGGTAACATTAACGGTATAACTTCCTGATGTTGTCACTGTAATATTTGGCGTTGTAGCACCTGTTGACCATGAGTACGAAAGTCCGGTACCAGTAGCTGACGCTGTTAGTGTAGTTGATCCACCATCGCAAAAAGTTAGGTTACCCGCTATCTGAACATTTGGATCAACGCTTGAATTAATTGTAACATTTGCAGTACTTGTACAAATTCCATTCGTATTTGTTAAAGAGTATGTTCCACCACTAACAACAGTAATTGATTGTGTAGTAGCACCGTTTGACCAAGTGTTTCCGGTAGGTATATTAGAAGTAAGTGTTGCAACATCTCCAGGACACAAGTTTGAAGAGCTGGCAGTTATAGCTAAAGATATAGATTTATCAACAAACTTAAAAGCGCCAATTTGCCTGCAAGAAACCGTACTGCCATTTGGATCTTGATAACTGATACTATAATAATAGGTTGTTGTTGTATTAACTGTAACAGGCGAAGTTATTGGACTTGTTCCTGACAATGCATTGTTTGATGTTGTATGATAACTAACAGCAAAATTTTGATTGTTATTTAAGATCGAAGCAGACAACGTACTAAAATCAAACAACAAGGAGTTACTACATAAATTGATTTCTCTAGGCGCAGCTGTGTTAGCTCCTACATTTCCAGGAGGTAAAAAAGGATTTGGAGCAGTTGTGCTATTTAAAAAAGGATCATGCAATGTTGCGGTACCACCCCAAGTTAAACTAAAAGGTGCTACTCCGTTAAATCCTAATCCAACCCAGTTATCAATAAACAAATAATAAGTTTCGCCCGCAATAACATCCATATACTTACAGAAAGGAACATTTGATCCAGGTGCACCAACTGTATTGGTATTCGTCATGTTCAAGCCCGTGTTTCCATAAGTTCCCGCAGCATTACAGCGTATTGGCGTTCCAATATTAGCGCAACTTACATTGGGTCCAAAAACAGCCCAATCATAATCTACAGCAGCAGTAGGCGAAATCACAAAAGTTAAAGTTCCGCTTGTGGCAACTTGAAATTTATACCACACAGAATTATTCTCACCACCTGTCGATAAGCATGCTCCTAATGATTCGTAAGTGTTACCAAACCCAATTGGTGAATAATTTATATTTGAATTACCACAAATACTTAATGCAGAACTACAATCTTGTTGCGCATAAATTAAATTTGAAAGTAAAATAAATAATAAGAATGTAATTTTTTTCATATCAGTTTACTATTAAAGTAAAAAATCATTTTTTTCTATTGAATTAATATTTCAACTTAATTTCTTATATAACATTGAAAATTTACCCTATTAATTGATACAACGTAATTAGAGAAACTTAAGTATTTGAATATTAAATATTTTTGATAATTTTTTCCAAATATATAATTAAAAGAAATATAGTGTAACATATTATTATTTTTTAATAAAAAATGAGGTGTATAGATTACAAAAGGAGGTATATAAAAAAAGAGAAAACTTAGTTTTCTCTTTTTTGCTTAAATAATTTTATTTCATCTCCCTAATTACTTGAATGTATCCCGTTTTATATGGATTATTCAACATAAATACCGAATAAAAATAGGTGCCCGATGGCAGTATTTTACCATTATTATCCTGCCCGTGCCATTCGTTTCGGTAATCGTCTTTTGTGTAAACAGCATTTCCGTATCTGTTATAAATAATAAGTTTACTTGCAAAGTAGTCAGACAAATCTAAATAATCGTTCTCGCCGTCGCCATTTGGAGAAATACCTCTTGGAATTTCAAAATGCGGAAAGTTGGTATCTGAACATCCTGTACATCTTTCAACAGGATCCACAATATAGATCGAACTTATATTTACCGTATTTGTAAACAATCCTTTATGATCTTTTGGAACACGCAATTTAACTGTATAGATAACTTCTTGTTTTACATCTAAAGAATTAATTACATCAACTAAATCGCCAGTTCCTGATTTTCCATTTCCTTCCCACGTCATTTCTGTTGTTTGATGAGGCATTGGGTCGTTCACCTCAACATTTAATGCTTTTTGAGGTCCGTTATTAACAACTTTTATAGTATATGTTAAATATTCTTCTGTAAAAAATAGTTCTTTACCATCTGTTTTAAAAGCATCAATATCGGCAACAAACGCATCAACTGTAGCAGAACTTTTGTTATTTTTCATGTCTGTATCTTCTAAATCACCTTTAACTGTTGCTGTGTTTATATACTCGCCAGAATTTCCAATTCTACAATCTACAACTAAAGTTTCACTTTCACCAGGAGCTAAAGAGCCTATAGTCCACAATCCGGTAACGTTATTATAAGTTCCTCTTGAAACAGTAGAATCAACATAAATTAATCCTGTTGGAAGTAGTTCTGTAACAGTAGCATTAGGTTCTGTGAAATACGGATTTAAATTGGTAACCGTGATTGTAAAAGTGATATCTAAATCGTCTTGAAAAGTACGTTCCTTGATAACTTCTAAGTCAGAACAAGGTATGACTTCCACATCTAAAGCAATAGATTTACCAGACAAGCCGCAATCTCTTCTCACTTGAACAGTATATGAGCCTGATTCGGTAACAATTAGTGTGTTTTTTGTTGTTGTTTGATATTCAATCTCATCTTTATGCCAAACATACTCGCTGTAACCCGCTTCAGCTTCTAACGTTACACTACAATCGTTATTTCGTTTTGCATATACTGGTGGATCTGCCGCTTCGCCAAATGAAGAGAAAAATGCCGACATAGAAAAACCACCGCCTTGCTGTACCAAACTTGTTGTTAAAGGCATAGCCGATGTTATTATTAAGTTTGCTGGATTGTTAATCTGTATGTTATCAAAAGTAATCAGATAAAATCCTGTAGTACCAATAGGAACTCTCAAATTACCTGTTACAACCTCTACATTCTGTCCGTTTACAAAAACTGGAACAGTATTACTTTCTATTACACAAAATCCAAAATAAGGAAGATTTCCGTTGGCATAATCTATAAATTTTGTTGTCTGAATATTTAACGATCCAGCACAGCCGCCAATTGGCAATACGGTAGATATATCGGTTTCACAATCAACCGCCGTACCTGAATAAACAATAACAGGATTTTCGGCATTAATCAATGATGAAGAAAACAAATCTATTCCGTTTCCATGATAAAAAGTATATGAATCTCCTGCTGTTGGTAAATTCATATTAAATGGAGGTCCAAAAGGCGTACCGTTTGGATTGAAGTTTTGCACATTTATAATTGTATTATCTCTTGTTGTTACAATAGTAGTTTGTTCTGATCCAAAACCTTGTACTGCCTGTTGTGGAGTTGGCGCAGTTCCCTCTCCTCTAACTACCAAATACCTAACACCTAATGATTGTAAAGGAGCTATCTGATCAAAAGTTCCATCTTCTCCGTTACCTCCACAGGTTTGTGGTATATCTCCGTAGCTACCGGTATTCATTACAACACGTTTATCGGCTGTAACTAAAGATCCTATTGGAGCATTAAACAAATAACTTTGTCCTTGATTCAGAGTAATAGTATTAGCCAAGAAATTAACTGTTGTATTATCCTCTGTAGCCATAACAGAATAGATTGGTGCGCCTGTGTTTAAGCCTAGAACAGATTCACGGTAGTAACCTACCCTAAATTCTAGTCCTAAACCTTCACGACCAAAACTTACCAACGAAGCGTTTCCTTTAATATTTGCAACCGAACTACCTGCGGTATCTGATGCAATATTGCGCAAGTTTACAATAACAGGGTGACTGGCTTCAATTATCAAACCTTTGTCATTTTCAATAAGATTTAATGCGTTTTTTGGAGAAGTTGCTATCGCGCCTGTAAAACGATATGACACCGGATTGTTTTCTGTAACGGTTAAGGTTGTAATAAATGTTCCATCACTTTTACTGATATCAACTGTTACTGTGATACCAGGTTCTACTGTACCAATTACAATTTCATTAGCATCATTCCAATATTGCCAAGGTGCCGGGGCAATATAGTGTTGAGTGTAGTATTGGGCAAAACTGTTGGTTGTGAACAACAGTAAAATTAGGAAATATAAATGTTTCATAAAATGTAGTGAATTTTAACAAATATAACATTAGTTTTAACAAATTCAACAAGCATTTAGAAAAAAGATGATTTAAAACCACAGGAACTACTTATCTGCCAATTCATTGCATACAAAAACTCTTCCAGTAATTACTGGAAGAGTTTAAAGAATTAATTAACACTCAACTATTTAATATTTAAATGATAAGGCATCATTGCTTGAACACCTTTGCTTTGTTTAAGATAATTCATACGTTGTAGCAATTCATAATTTTCTGTACCAATTTCGCTTTTAATAGCATCTTCTTTAACACTTGATACCGACATTCCTAAAAACTTGCGGAATAAATCTGCTAATTCTACTTCATATTCAGGGTATAACGAAACTTTATAATCATCGGTTTTAACTAATTTGGCTGCGTAAGCAATAGCATCGTCTAAACTTCCTAATTCGTCAACTAAACCTAATTGTTTAGCCATAGTTCCTGTCCAAACTCTACCTTGAGCCATTTCATCGACTTTAGCTTTATCCATTTTTCTACCTGCAGCAACACGCGAAATAAAGGTATCATAAATAATTTCGATGCTTTCTGTAAGTGTCTGCTTATACTTTGGCGAAATTTCTTCAAAAACACTGTAACCAGTTGCATTTTCGTGCGTTTTAACCGCTTCGGCATTAACTCCGAATTTATCTGCAACCTTTTTAAAGTTCGGCACCATACCAAAAACTCCGATAGATCCTGTAATTGTTCCCGGCTCTGCAAAAATTTTGTTTGCATTACAAGCTATATAATATCCGCCTGATGCCGCTACATCGCCCATTGAAACAATTACCGGTTTTACCTTTTTGGTCAGTTCGATTTCTCTCCAGATAATATCAGACGTTAAAGCGCTTCCTCCTGGTGAATTTACACGTAAAACAACCGCTTTAATTTTATCATTCTTACGCGCTTCTTTCAATGCACGGTTTATAGATCCTTCGCCGATGGTATTTACATTTCCTTCACCACCTTGAATTTCGCCTTGAGCAAAAATTACTGCAATTTGATCTTTAGCCGAAACTTTCTTAATGTTTAAATTAACATCATTAACATAATCTAAAATATCAATTTCGTTGATATCGTCATCATACTTAATATCTAACGCTTTTTTAATTCCGTTTTGATATTGATCTATGTACGCAATTTTATCGATCAATTTATTCTGAAGTGCTAAATTCGCATTTCGAGCATCTAAATTCGTTGCAATATTATTTAATGTTTCAACCGAAATTTTACGGTTTTTAGAAATATCGCCCACATAAGATTCCCAGATAGAATTTAAAAGAACGGTTAACTGCTCACGATTTTCATCGCTCATTGTTTGTTGTAAAAATGGTTCAACAGCACTTTTATATTTTCCATGACGAATTACTTCCATGTGAATTCCTGTTTTTTCCTGCAGATCCTTCATATACAGAACTTCTGAAGCCAGACCTTTAAAATCAATACTTCCCATTGGATTCATGTAAACAGTATCGGCTACCGATGCCAAATAATATTCGCCTTGAGAATAATAATCGGCATAAGCAACAACAAATTTTCCTGTCTTTTTAAATTCAGCCAACTTGTCAACAATTGCCTTACGCTGTGTTGATCCTAAACCTGTGGCATTATTTTCAATAGAAATCCCTTTGATTTTATCATCGGTTTTCGCATAATCAATCGCCTGCAAAACGTTGATCAATCCGTCATTATTGGTTTCTTTGTAATCAAAATCTTCAATATAAACACTTCCGCCGTAATCGTTAGAAACGTTTTCTAAATCTAATTTAATTATCGAATTACTTTTGGTTGATTTTCCAGAAGACGAACTACCTGCCGATGCAACCACGCCAATTATCAGCAATAAGAAGAAAGACATCATACAAAATAGGATGATTCCTACAAATGTTGCCAGTACGTTTTTTATAAAATTCATTTTAATTGTTTTAATCTATATTTAGGTTAGTATGCGGAATGTAGAAAATGTTACAAAAATTTTAAAACATTGTCTATTTTTGCACCATGCACACTTACAATAAAGTAGTTTTAGCTTTAGGAAGCAATTTAGGAAACAAGAAAGAAAACTTGCAGAATGCCATAAACCACATACACAGCCACATTGGTTTTGTAGCGCAGGCATCGGCTGTTTACGAAACGCCTTCGTGGGGTTTTGACAGTTTTCCGTTTTATAATATGTGCATCTTAATCCACACAAATTTATCGCCCGAAAAACTTTTGGTTGAAATAAAACAAGTCGAAAAAATATTAGGGAGAACAACAAAAACGACCGATAATTACGAAGCCCGAACGGTTGATATTGACATTGTTTATTTTAACGATTTGATTTTTGATTCGGCTGATTTACAGATTCCGCACAAGGAATTACAAAACAGAAAATTTGTTTTGGTTCCTTTAAACGATTTGATTTTCGATTGGAAACATCCCGTTTTACAGAAATCTACGCCGGAATTATTATTGATTTGTGAAGATGGATCTGACATAAAACAAGCTGATTCTATTGATTTACCGAAAGACGATTTTGCTATTGGAAATATAAAATTTCTGGCTATTGAAGGAAATATCGGATCAGGTAAAACATCTTTAGCTGAAAAAATTGCACAAGATTTTAATGCAAAACCAATTTTAGAACGGTTTGCAGATAATGCTTTTTTGCCAAAATTTTACGAAGATCAGTTGCGATATGCTTTTCCGTTGGAAATGTCGTTTCTTGCTGATCGCTATTCACAGTTAAATCAAGGTTTAGGTCAGTACGATTTATTTCACGATTTTATAGTTGCGGATTATTACATTTATAAGTCGTTAATTTTTGCCCAAGTTACGTTAGATACCGACGAAGCTTTGCTGTACAGATGTATTTTCGATGTTATGAACAAAGAAACCACAAAGCCCGATTTGTATGTTTATTTATATCAAAACACAGAAAATTTATTGCAAAACATTAAGAAAAGAGGTCGATATTACGAAGAAAATATTCAGGCTACTTATTTAGACAGCATCAACCAAAGTTATAGCGAGTTTATTAAAACCCTACCACAAGAAAATGTGTTAATTATTGATGTTTCTAAAAAAGATTTTGTTGAAAATCATCAAGATTATTTAGAAGTATTGAAGCTTATAAATAATAAAATATTATCTATTCCCTACAGGTAAAGCAACCTGGATTAATACCGCTTCCACAGTAGGATCGGAAACATATTTTCTAAAATCTTGGTAATCCTTAACTTGATGGCGCGAATATGGTTTGTAAATATGCCACAGATATTTTTTTTCATTCTTAAAATATTGTTTTATAACTTCATAAGCATTCGCATTACAGGAAATTCCCGATGTTGGGTATTTCACTAATAATTGTTTAATAGAATCAATAATTGATACAAATTTAGTTTCATCGGCTAAACCTACTAATTGTGGCAAATAAAAACTGGTTTTAAAGCCTTTGTTTTTAAAACCTTGTAAACAGCTTATTTCTGGGGATTCTACTAGAATATTTTCTCTTTTTAACGAATGCTCTTTTGTGAGCTGATCTAGTATTTCTGCATATTTTTCGGCATTGTGCTCTGAAAGATTTTTAAAATCTAACCATAATTTTATTTCCTTATTATTTATGTTCGAAAAATAGGTATCTAAATCTAACTTAATTGATGGATCTGGCGGATGGTTTACATCGAACGTTTGAGTTATAGAATCAAAAACCAAATCTAATTCAATACCTTGATAAAACTTTTGAGTGTAATTCAATTTATCTAATGTATTAACCCGATGTGCCCAAACTTTTGATTGATAGCCTACATATTCTAGTTTGTACGGATTGAAAATATAAACAACAACTGCTGTAATTAAAAAAATAATAAAAATTATCTTTTTCTTATTTTTCTTTAATACGTTCGTCATAATCTACATCTTTTAGAATAATTCGCTTTTTAAATTGAAAGTCTGTATTAAAGATACTTTTTGTTGGTTGAAATTGATCAAATTGAATACGAGATATTTCGGAAAAACTGTAAATAAAATCTTCTAAATTATATTTTCTTTCTAATTGATCATTAAAATTAATCGTTGATTTTTCTTTGTATTTATCAGATGTCCAAACAATAAAAGGAATTTCAAACATAGCATTAGATCCAATGGATTCATGATGACCAAAATATTCGTAATCTTTAAAAACCTCTTCACCATGATCAGAAAAATAAATCACATAACTATTTTTATTGGCATTTTTAACCATTTCAATAATCTGACTTACAATGAAATCATTGTATCTTATAGAATTATCATATTCATTAATAATCTGATATGATTCTTCTGTTTTAAACTGAGTTGGAGGTTCATCTTTAAAAAAACTAAAGCTTTCAGGATATTTGGTATGATAACTTATATGACTGCCTTCTAAATGTAGAAAAATCATTTTGTTTGACGCTTTTTCACTGATTGTTTCCTTTAATTTTGGAAGCAGAATTTCATCGTATTTATTAGTATCTTCATAAATATTTGAAACATAAAATCTATTTTTACTTGCCTTTGCATACAGTGAAATCAAAGATTCATAAGCTCCGATTGGCTTTTGATTTGACAGCCAATATGTTTCAAACCCAGCCTGATTTGCCAATTGTATAACGGTTCCTAATTTGTTGTTTTCGGGATGATGATAATCGCCCATACTTAAAACCTTATCTAAAGACAAAATAGTTTGTATATGCGGACTTATAACATTTTTAAACAAATACAATTCGTTTTTTACTTTGTTAAGATTAGGATTGGTATCTCTGTAATAACCGTAAATTCCCATATTGTTTCTTGTGGTAGATTCGCCAATAATTACAACATATAAAGCTTCATCATCACTATTTGTAACATTAGTAAAATATTTCGAAGTACTTTTGGAAATATCCTTTGAAATTTCTGCAGAAAAAGTTTTATACTCCAAATAAGTATTAAATACTAGTAAAGACAAGCTCCTTTCATAAAATCTATAGGAAATTGCAATACAAACAAGAACTGTTAATTCAATATAATATTTGTGCTTATACCTAATTGTATTTACCTTAAATATTAAAAATATAATCGTAAAAATATAAGTTGCTACGATTAACACATAATACCATTTAGAATAACTGTTTAAAAAACCGAATAATTCATTATAATTAGTTTCAAAAACGGTGTAAAGAACAGCATTGTCAATAAAATTAAAGAAATTAAGTAAGGTAAAAATCTTTATAAATAGAATACTGTAAAATGGTACTAATAAAATTAAACTTGAAATATTTTTAAGTACTTTTTGATTAATTAAATTAATAAAAAATATGATAAAAACTAAAATTGCACTATTGAATAATAATTCTTTAACGATTATTTTTAACGAGAAATCATTAATAAACATCACTCCACTAATAACTAAAATTGGTATCAGCAGAAATGTAATTATTAAAATACAATTTTTGTAGTTTCTCATTTACTCCACATTCATTTTCTGAAAAATATCCCAAATTACAATTCCGCCGCTTACCGATACATTTAGAGAATGTTTGGTTCCTAATTGTGGAATTTCAATAACTGCATCGCTACTGTCAATAACCTGCTGGTTTACACCTTTTACTTCGTTACCAAAAAACAATGCGTATTTTACATTACTTTCAACAGTAAAATTGTTCAGCATTACAGACCCTTCTACCTGCTCTACCGAAAGTATTTTTACGTTTTCTTTTTTTAAACGATCAACCACCTGCATAACCTCTTTTTCGTATTCCCAATCTACGGTTTCAGTTGCACCTAAAGCCGTTTTATGAATTTCTTTGTTAGGTGGTGTTGCAGTAATTCCGCACAAATAAATCTTCTCAATTAAAAAAGCATCGCACGTTCTAAAAAAAGATCCAATATTGTGTAAGCTTCTAATATCATCTAAAACAACAATAATGGGAGT
>JAVXSC010000008.1:0-21516 GCA_036643355.1 Myroides sp. | reverse complement strand
ACCGATATTTCCTGTTTTAAACGCTGCAATTCACTTTCCAACACATGAATACGCTGCTCTGTAGTTAAATTTTCGGCAAAAGAAGTTCCCGTCACCGCAGCACAAGCTACGGCTAAAATTAATTTTTTCATTATAAAATTTTAAAGCCCTAAAGATACCATTTTATAAAACTTTTGAAAGTAACTTTTGTCTTAAAAAATATTCTTATGATTTTCTTTTTTATCTGTTTTTCAGACAATACCTTTGCACGAAAAATCTAAAATATGTTCGCTAACATTGTAAAACATATTATTACATCGCAAATTATCATATATACTGTTCGGTGTTTATTGGGCTTTTTAATTGGATATTTCCTAATGATACAATTTCCAAAGTTTGAACTATTCTGGACATTATTATCAATCATTTTAGTGATTTCTCCCGAAGGAAAAGATTCTCAAAAACTGACCATAGACCGAGTTCGATCTAATTTTATAGGATCTATCGTTGGGTTATTATGTCATTTAATTTATTCAACAAACCTATATGTTTTAATTGGCGGAATCATAGCAACCGTAATCATATGTTATCTGTTTAAAGTAATGAATATGAGTCGCGTGGCAATTGTCGCATTTTTAATCGTTATGCTGCAATCACACACTTTAGATGAATCTATCGCACCCATTTTTAGATTTTTAACGGTTGCCGGCGGTTGTCTTATTGGTTTAACAATTACGGTTTCCACATCAATCATCATTAAAAAGTTACGCAAACATTATAACATCAATTCTTTATCAAAAATTTAATAAAAAATCACACAACGTGTTTAAGTTGTATTTTTTTGTGTTTTAGATATGGTATATTTGTAATCCTATAAATTTCAGAACAATGTCTACAAAGGAAAAAGAAAAAAAAGAAACGCCGTTAATGCAACAATACAATCAGATTAAAGCAAAATATCCCGATGCTTGTCTGCTTTTTCGTGTGGGCGATTTTTACGAAACCTTTGGCGAAGACGCTGTTCGTACCGCAAAAGTTTTGGGTATTACTTTAACAAAACGCGGCGCAGGATCCAGTAGTGAAACCGAACTGGCTGGTTTTCCGCATCATTCCTTAAATGTTTACTTGCCTAAATTGGTAAAAGCGGGTTTACGTGTGGCTATTTGCGATCAGTTAGAAGATCCTAAAACCACCAAAACCATTGTAAAACGTGGCGTTACAGAATTGGTTACGCCCGGCGTTGCTATTAACGATGAAGTGTTGCAATCTAAAAGCAACAACTTTTTGGCTGCGTTGCATTTTGGAAAGAAAAATATTGGAATTTCTTTTTTAGATGTTTCCACAGGCGAATTTTTAACGTCGCAAGGAAACGAAGAATACATTGACAAATTACTTCAGAATTTTAAACCGAGCGAAGTATTGGTTCAAAAGGGAAATAAAAACCATTTTTTGCACAATTTCGGTAGCGATTTTAATCTGTTTTATTTAGAAGACTGGATTTTTAAAGACGATTATGCCAACGATAGTTTAACCAATCATTTTAAAACCAAATCGTTAAAAGGTTTTGGAATTGATGAATTGCAGGAAGGAATTATTTCGTGCGGAGCAATCTTATTTTATCTTTCTGAAACACAGCATAATAAAATTCAGCATATAACAAATATTCAGCGAATTGCCAAAAATTCTTATGTTTGGATGGATCGATTTACCATTCGAAATTTAGAGCTTTACGGCTCTGCAAACGAAAATGCCACTACCCTTTTAGATGTAATCGATAAAACATTATCACCAATGGGCGGACGTTTGTTAAAACGCTGGCTAGCTTTGCCTTTAAAGGATATTGAAGCCATTAATAAGCGTTTTGATGTGGTTGATTATTTTAAATTGAACACCGAAGTTTTACAGGATTTTCAATATCAGATCAAACAGATTTCAGATTTGGAACGATTGATTTCAAAACTTGCTACCGGCAAAATATCGCCTCGTGAATTCGTTATTTTAAAAGAAAGTTTAGATGCAATTATTCCTTTGAAAGAAACCGCGTTGAAATCTAAAAACGATGCGTTGAAAGTTATTGGAGATAATTTACACGCCTGCGAATTGCTTCGTGAGAAAATAACAACAACCATTTCTGCCGATGCTCCTGTCGCCCTAAATAAAGGAAACGCGATTGCAAACGGAATTAATGAAGAATTAGACGAGTTGCGAAATATATCGCATTCTGGAAAATCATTTTTAGAGGCAATCGAAAAAAGAGAAAGCGAAATCACAGGAATTACTTCGTTGAAAGTCGCATTTAACAACGTTTTCGGTTATTATATCGAAGTTAGAAACACGCATAAAGATAAAGTTCCCGAAACTTGGATTCGAAAGCAAACGTTGGTAAATGCCGAACGATATATTACGGAAGAATTAAAAGAATACGAAGCAAAAATTTTGGGTGCCGAAGAGCGTATTTCTAAAATTGAGGCGGATATTTACGAAAAATTCATGATGTGGTGTTCGCAGTACATTCAGCCGGTACAAATGAATGCCAATTTGGTTGCGCAGTTAGATTGTTTGCAATCGTACACACAATTGGCAATCGAAAACAATTACGTTCGTCCGGCTTTAGAAGATAATCACGTTTTAGAGATAAAAGATGGTCGTCACCCTGTGATCGAAAAACAGCTTTCGGTTGATACACCTTACATTGCAAACGATGTTTATTTAGATACCGATTCGCAACAAATCATCATGATTACGGGACCAAACATGTCGGGTAAATCTGCAATTTTACGTCAAACCGCATTAATTGTTTTGTTGGCGCAAATGGGTTGTTTTGTTCCTGCAAGCTCTGTAAGAATGGGCATTGTAGATAAAATTTTCACACGCGTTGGTGCATCAGACAATATTTCAATGGGCGAATCTACTTTTATGGTAGAAATGAACGAAACGGCATCTATCCTAAATAATTTAACCAACCGCAGTTTGGTTTTGTTAGATGAAATTGGTCGCGGAACATCAACCTACGACGGAATTTCTATTGCTTGGGCTATTGCAGAATACATTCACGAACATCCGCAAAAAGCAAAAACCTTGTTTGCAACGCATTATCACGAACTGAATGATATGCACGAACAATTTAATCGTATCAAGAACTTCAATGTTTCGGTTAAAGAATTAAAAGACAACGTATTGTTTCTTCGTAAATTAGTTCCGGGCGGAAGCGCACACAGCTTTGGTATTCACGTGGCAAAAATGGCAGGAATGCCTAACTTGGTGGTTCAAAAAGCACAGAAAATATTAAAGAAATTAGAAGCCAGCCATAAAACTGAAGGAACTGCCGAAGCGTTGAAGCAAGACGATTTACAACTTTCGATTTTTAAATTGGATGATCCTATTTTGGAAGAAATTCGTGATGAAATCACCAATTTAGACATCAATACGTTGACCCCCGTTGAAGCTTTGATGAAATTAAACGAAATCAAAAAAATGGTTTCAAAAAAGAAGTAGTAATATAGTTTTTAGTTGTTGGTTTTTAGCTTTAAAACTTTCGACTTTAAGACTTTTGACTTTATAATATGTCGATCAAAAAAAACAAAACCTACCGCCGAACTCGTTACTTGCTGTACAAAGAAACGTTAGTTGATTTTAAAGAGCATTTTTGGGCTTTTGTAGGATCTTTCGTTGGTTTGGGAACCATAAGTTTTTTGAATTTTGAAGTGCTTTCTAAATACGATCTTACATTGATGATTGGATCTTTCGGAGCAAGTTGCGTATTAATTTACGGCGCAATTGGAAGTCCGTTGGCACAGCCTAAAAACCTTTTCAACGGACACTTAATTTCGGCAATTATCGGCGTTACCTGCTACAAAATTTTAGGTGATTATGTTTGGATTGCCGGTCCGTTAGCGGTTTCGCTTTCAATCATTGGTATGCAAATGGCAAAATCACTGCATCCGCCTGGTGGTGCAACAGCTTTAATTGCGGTAACTGGTGGGCCTTCAATCACTAATTTAGGTTACGAATATGTTTTTTCGCCCGTTTTTACCGGTGTGTTTATTTTATTTATTGCTGCGATAATTTTTAATAATATTCCGCATAAAAGACAATATCCAGTAAAATCATTTCCGAGCTTATATAGAAGAAAAGCAAGAAACAAATAAGTTCTTGCTTTTTTTATTTGAACTATTTAGGACTATTTTTCTTACTTTTAATTAAAAAATAGTTCCAAATTCACATTTACACTTGTCATTCCAGACTTGATCCGGAATCTCAAATATGATTAAAATAATGAGAAGCTGAAACAAGTTCAGCTTGACAAATTTGTTGATAACCTATAATATTATTAAAATAGCTCCAAATGAATTTTACAAAATTAGTTCCCAACATATTCTATGAAAACATACAAGTCGGCATTGAACTTTTTGTTGATTGCTTAACGTTTTCAATGGGTTACAGCGACTTAAATTCTGACAATCCTTGCTGTATCGTTGAAAAAGATAATTTACAGGTTTTTCTACATCAGAATAAAGAATATGCCGATAAAGATCGAGCAGAAATAAGATTACATACCAACAATATTAACGAAGTGTATGAAAAAGTTGCTGATACGCACAAAAAGTTCCTACATCCAAATTTAAAAGGTGTAACTATGCGACCTTGGGGTGCAAAAGAATTTGCTTTGTTAGATACCACCAACGTTTGCATAATTATTCAGCAGTGGTAATTTCTTTACTTAAATAACAAAGCAGAAACCTGATAGATTTCTGCTTTTCTATATGTTTATCTAATCAACAAAATTATTATAACGACTTACAATATTTTGGTAACCATTCTGAATTTCTGATGCCTGACCTTCTGTAATAGTTTTACTAGTTTCGGCTTCGCGTAAAACTTTACGTAAAGTTGCCAAGAAATTATCGCCTTCTTTATTAAAGCTTTCGTAATAACCCTTTTTGCTTTGTAAAGAAGCATCGCTTACCTTAAATTCTTTTGCAGTATTGGCTTTAATTTCTTTTTCTAAAACATCGTACTGTTTTTTAATTGCAGGAATATCGTACAAATCTTCGTTGTACTGATCTGTAACTGCAGTAGTTATATTTTGAGATAGCGTAAGCACTTTTTTGCTTCCTAAAATATAATCTTTCAACGGGTGATCTTTTAAAATAGTTTCTTCTGCTCCATCTGCAATTGGCTGTATAATAGCACTTAACTTATCTTCGTTTACATAATAATCGTCTATAAGCTTCATTATCTCCGCTTTATATGTTTGTGCTTTTGCTCCCTTATCATCTTTGTAGTCTTCTGCTTTAATGTAAGTTACAAGCTCGTCGGTTTTCTTTTTAATGTCATCGATCTTTTTTGTAGAATCTGCTACAAGCGTTTTAACAGCTTCTTTGTTTTTACCAAGTGCATCAGGAGCTTCGGCTAATTTAGACATGCTTGGCATTGTGATTGGCGGAATCAAAACCGGAGTTCGTCCAGCTATAAAAGCATCCATACTTTCCAAATACCTTACTACACGTTCTAAATTAGATCGGTTCTTTGAACTTTTCTCGATAAGCCCGTTGTTGAACTCGATAATAGCATTGGCATCATCCATATTATCTACCGCAACAACTTCTTTTCCGTCTGCATTTACAGATGCATCTTTTTTACATCCAACAACGGTTAATCCCATACCGCACAACAATAATGCGGGAAACAACATTTTTTTCATAATACTTTTTATTTTAATGATTTACATAATCTTAAAAATATAATTTTTAATTTGATATTCCATTTTTTCATCAAAAAAAATACTGTTGAAAATAACCACAAAAAATATTTCAAAATGGCAAAAAATCATCACAAATAATTTTCATTAAATCAATAACATATACTATTTTTGCAGCTTAAAAACAACGAACAACAATAATGAGTACATCTAAAAAAATTCAATCGGCATTAATTTCAGTATTTGATAAAAACGGATTAGAGCCAATTGTTAGAGAATTGCACAAAAACAACGTAACTATTTATTCAACAGGCGGTACCGAAACGTTTATTTTAGATTTGGGAATTCCGGTTGTGCCAGTAGAAGACGTTACTTCATACCCATCGATTTTAGGCGGACGTGTAAAAACATTACACCCGAAAATTTTTGGTGGAATTTTGAACCGTCAGGACAACGAAACTGATGTTCAACAAATGAAAGATTATGCAATTCCACAGATTGATTTAGTGATTGTTGATTTGTATCCGTTTGAAAAAACAGTTGCATCGGGTGCTGATGAAGCGGCAATTATCGAAAAAATCGATATCGGCGGAATTTCATTAATCCGTGCAGGTGCAAAGAATTTTAAAGATACCGTAATTGTTGCATCGGTTGAAGAATACAATACGTTTTTGAATTTTTATACAGAAGAAAACGGATCTACAACCTTGGCTCAACGTAAATATTTAGCTGCTAAAGCGTTCCATACATCATCGCATTATGACGGAGCTATTTTCAATTATTTCAACCAAGAAATAAACGAACCGGTTTTAAAAATAAGTGAAAGCGAAGCGCAAACTTTACGCTACGGAGAAAACCCACATCAAAAAGGAATTTTCTACGGAAATTTTGACGAATTGTTTGATAAGTTACACGGAAAAGAGTTATCTTACAACAATTTATTAGATGTTGACGCTGCCGTTAATTTAATGAACGAATTTAAAGGCGATGCGCCTACATTTGCTATTTTAAAGCACAACAACGCTTGTGGTGTGGCTCAAAAACCAACTATGAAAGAAGCTTATTTGGCAGCTTTGGCTGGTGATCCAACATCGGCTTTTGGTGGTGTTTTAATTGCAAACGGAAACATTGATAAAGAAACAGCAGAAGAAATTAACAAATTGTTCTGCGAAATTGTAATTGCACCAAGCTATGATGCCGAAGCGGTTACCATTTTACAAGAAAAGAAAAACAGAATTATATTAACAATTAAAGATATAAAATTACCAACAACACAGGTTCGTACGTGTTTAAACGGAATTTTATTTCAAGATAAAGACAACGTAACAGATACTAAAGAACATTTAACCAACGTTACTTCTTTAGTAGCTGATGCTGAACAAGTTGAAGATTTATTGTTTGCATCTAAAATTTGTAAACATACAAAATCGAACACTATTGTTTTGGCTAAAAACAAAGAGTTGTGTGCTTCGGGAACCGGACAAACATCTCGTGTTGACGCTTTAAAACAAGCAATCGACAAAGCAAATGCGTTTGGTATTGATTTAACAGATGCCGTAATGGCAAGTGATGCGTTTTTCCCTTTCCCTGATTGTGTGGAAATTGCTAAAAATGCAGGTATTAATGCTGTTATTCAACCAGGCGGATCAATTAAAGACAATTTAAGCATTGATTATTGTAACGAAAACCAAATGGTTATGGTAACCACAGGTATCCGTCACTTTAAACATTAAAAATATAACGGAATAATTTAACTTAATACCATTCTAAAAAATATATGGGATTTTTTGATTTCATGACCGAGGAAATCGCTATGGACCTTGGTACTGCAAATACTTTAATAATACATAACGGAAAAGTTGTAGTTGACAGCCCTTCTATTGTAGCTCGCGATCGCGTTTCGGGAAAAATAATTGCTGTGGGTAAAGAAGCAAGCTTAATGCAAGGTAAAACACATGATAACATTAAAACCATTCGTCCGTTAAAAGATGGTGTTATTGCAGATTTTGATGCATCAGAAAAAATGATCAGTCTGTTCATTAAAAGTATTCCTGCGTTAAAAAAGAGATTGTTTACACCTGCATTGCGTATGGTTGTTTGTATTCCGTCGGGAATTACAGAGGTTGAAATGCGTGCGGTTAAAGAATCATGCGAACGCGTAAACGGTAAAGAAGTTTATTTAATACACGAACCTATGGCAGCAGCTATTGGTATTGGTGTTGATATTATGCAGCCAAAAGGTAACATGATTGTTGATATAGGTGGTGGTACTACCGAAATTGCCGTTTTGGCATTAGGCGGTATTGTTTGCGATAAATCGGTTAAAATTGCCGGTGATGTGTTTACAAACGATATTATTTACTACATGCGTACACAACACAATTTATTTGTGGGTGAAGGAACTGCAGAAAAAATTAAAATTGAAATTGGTGCTGCTATCGAAGATTTAGATCAAGGCCCAGAAGATTTAATGGTTCAAGGTCGTGACTTGTTAACAGGTAAACCAAAACAGGTAAACGTATCTTACAGAGAAATTGCGAAAAGCATTAGATAAATCAATCCAGCGTATTGAAGATGCCGTAATGGAAACATTATCGCAAACTCCACCAGAATTAGCTGCCGATATTTATAACACAGGTATTTATTTAGCTGGTGGTGGATCTATGTTAAGAGGTTTGGATAAACGTATCTCTCAAAAAACAGATTTACCGGTTTACATTGCAGAAGATCCTTTACGTGCAGTGGTACGTGGAACGGGTATCGTAATTAAAAATATAGAGAAATTCAAAAGCATCCTTATAAAATAATACCGCAAATTCAGTATGCAGCAAATCATATATTTTATAACAAAAAACAGTACTAAACTACTGTTTTTGCTGCTTTTAGTAGTTTCATTGTATTTAACGGTACAAACGCACTCGTATCATCAAAGTCAAATGCTGCACAGTGCCAATGTTGTTTCGGGTACGATCTATGAAAAAACCAATAGCATTACCGAATATTTACATTTAAAAGACGAAAACAACCGTTTGGCAGAAGAAAATGCCAAAATGAAACAGATTTTATATAACAGCCAACTGATTGTAGACAGCACGTTTGCGGTAAATCCGGAAATACGTATCGCCCAAGATTACAAGCTTTTTAATGCAAAAATCATTAAAAATTCTTTTTACAAAAAAGAAAACTACTTGACCATTAAAGGCGGTAAGGCTAACGGTATTAAGAAAGACATGGGTGTAATTAACTCGAAAGGAGTTATAGGAATCGTTGAAAATGTTTCTAAAAATTATGCTACCATACAAAGCATACTGAATACGCATACAAAAATCAGTGCTAAAGTTAGCAACACCAACCATTTTGGAACGATTACATGGGACGGAAAAAACACGGGCTATGTACAGCTAATGGATATTCCAAAGCTGGCGGCTTTACGTAAAGGAGATTCTATTGTAACAGGTGGAATTTCGACTATTTTTCCTGAAAACGTTCCGGTTGGAGTGGTTGACAAAGTATTTACATCTAAAAATTCGAATTTTTATACCATCAGCGTGCGTTTGTTTAACGATATGACGAATATTAGTTCGGTATATTTAATTGAACATGTACACATTAAAGAGATTTTAGAACTTGAAGAACAAACAGTAAGCGATGAATAATACCACTATTTTAAATACGTTCCGTTTTATTGTTCTTGTATTTTTTCAGGTAACAGTATTCAATAACATTCATTTTTTTGGATTCGTAACGCCCTACCCATACATTTTATTCATTCTGCTGTATCCTTTAAATACCAACCGACATCTGTTTTTAATTTTCAGTTTTCTTTTGGGATTAATTCTGGATATTTTTAATAATTCGGGCGGAGTACACACTACAGCGTGTATTACATTGGCATTTTTTCGAGAGAATCTTTTAAAAATGGCATTTGGTTACAGTTACGAATTTCATATGATGCGTATTACCGATAAGCTTTCTTCAGAATTGGTAACCTATGTTGTAACCAGCGTTTTAATACATCATACCATATTAATTAGTTTAGAAGTTTTTAACTTTAGCTTTATTTTGGAGATTTTATTGCGCATTATAACATCATCTGCCTTTACAATCATCCTTTTATTCTTAATCATCGGATTAATTAAATCGCCTCGAAAATGAGAAAACTTCTGTTTCCCATAATTGTACTTGCTGCTACAATAATCATTGTGGCAAGGCTTTTTTATTTACAGATTGTCGATGATTCTTTCTTGAAAAAGGCAGATATGAACGCCTTGAAAATTGTGTACGAATATCCTGAACGTGGTTATATTTATGATCGTACCGGGCAGCTTATGGTGGCAAACCAGCCAAGTTACGATATCATGGTTATTCCGCGCGAGGTTAAAAATATCGATACATTAGAACTTTGCAATATTTTAGAAATCACAAAAGATGAGTTTCTAAAAAAAGTTGAAAAAGCTAAAGTATATTCTCCCCGTTTGCCATCGGTTTTTTTGGCGCAGTTAACCAAGACTGAATTTGCTGCTTTTCAGGAAAAGATCCGTCATTTTAAAGGGTTTTATATTCAGAAAAGAAATTTACGTGATTATCAGGTTGATTTTGGTGCGAATGTTTTTGGATACATCCGTCAGATCAACGAAATGGAGTTAGAAAAAAGACCTTACTACAAATCGGGTGAATTGATTGGTATGCGTGGTGTTGAACAGGCTTACGAGGAAGATTTACGCGGAATTAGAGGTGTTCATTATATCCAAAAAGATAAATTCAACAAAGAAATTGGTCCTTTTAAAGAAGGTATTTATGATACCGTTGCCGTAAAAGGAAACGATGTTACCATTACCATTGATAAAGATTTGCAGAAATACGGCGAAGAATTAATGATTCGAAAACGTGGCGGAATTGTTGCAATTGAACCTAAAACAGGAGAAATTCTGGCATTGGTTACCGCACCGTCTTACGATCCAAATTTGCTTGTAGGACGTGATCGTTCAAAAAATTATGTGAAAATTGACAGTATTCCGGGTAAACCGTTTTTTGATAAAGTATTGCAAGGACAATTTCCTCCGGGATCTCCCTTTAAAATTTTAACCGGCTTAATAGGCTTGCAGGAAGAAGTGATTGATACCGAAACCCGTTTCCCTTGTAGTCATGGTTTTTATTTAGGCGGACGTTTTATAAAATGTCACGATGCCGGTAGTTGGAATCTTCATCCGGCAATAGCAAAATCATGTAACACTTATTTTTCACAAACTTATTTAAGAATTGTAAGCAAGTATTCTACAGCATCACAAGGTGTTGATGCATGGAAAACGCACTTGGAAAGTTTTGGATTGGGGCAATATATGGGTTACGATTTACCATCGGGACAAAAAGGAAGAATTCCTGGATCAGAACTTTACAACAAAGTTTACAAAGGCTGGAATTGGAAAGGATCTACCATTGTATCTAACGCAATTGGTCAGGGTGAGGTTGAGATGACGCCAATTCAGTTAGCAAATGTAATGTGTGCCGTTGCCAATGAAGGTTATTATTACACGCCTCACATCATCAAAAAAATAGAAAATAAACAGATTGATAAATCGTTCATTCAAAAGAAACAAACAACAATCGACAAACAGCACTTTCGTCCGGTTATTGAAGGATTGGCAGAGGTTTACAAAACAGGAACCGCAAGCCGATTACAAATTCCCGACATCAATATTTGCGGTAAAACAGGAACGGTAGAAAACTTTGCAGTTGTTGACGGTGAAAAAGTAAAACTACAAGATCACTCGGTATTCTTGGCATTTGCACCTAAAGAAAATCCTAAAATCGTAATCGCAGTTTTTATTGAAAACGGTAGTTGGGGAGCAAGTTGGGCAGGACCGATTGCATCGTTAATGATCGAAAAATATCTAAAAAAAGAAATTACCCGTATCGATTTAGAAAAACGTATGTTCGCTGGCGATTTATCTGCAAATTATATTTTAAAAGATATTTCGGACAAGCAAAAAGAAGAGAAAGACCGTTTAAGACGTTTAGAAAAAGAGCGTCAGTTAAAATTAAAAGCCAAGCAAAATGGTAAAAACTAAACATTTAGAAAACCAAAGCGTAATAGCCAATGTAGATTGGTTAAGCATATTTTTGTATGCCGTGCTTGTTCTTTTTGGTTGGATGAACATTTACTCGGCGTCTTTACCGTTAGAAGAAACTTCTATTTTTGATTTAAGTCAAACCTACGGAAAACAGTTGTTGTTTGTAGGCTTAACAATTCCCATGATCATCGTAATCCTTTCGTTAGATACCAAAGTCTACGAAAAATATTCGCTTATTTACTACGTTATAGGGATTGTACTTTTAATGGGATTATTCGTTTTTGGAAAAACCATTAAGGGGCAAACCAACTGGTATCAGTTTGGAGGAATCAGTTTACAACCGTCGGAATTTGCTAAAATTGGCACCGCATTGTTTCTGTCTAAATACATAACCGAAAGTCAGACTACTTTTCAAACACTTAAAGAACAAGCGATTGCAATGGGAATCATTTTTTTACCCGTTGCATTCATTATGTTGCAACCCGATGCAGGTTCGGCAATGATTTTCGCTGTTTTATTCTTGGTATTGTACCGCGAAGGTTTCCCTGGTTGGTATTTATGGACTGGTTTTTTAGCCATAATACTGTTTATTCTGGCGTTGGTAATACAGCCCGTCTTTCTTATTCTTTTAATAGTTGCGGGTTGCGTTGTACATTTCTTCTATAATAAATCTATAAGTAGAAACCCTTTTATCTACGCTATTTTGGCGGTTGTAATGAGCGGTTTTGTATTTTCTGTTGATTATGTTTTTGACAATGTTTTAGAAGCCCACCAGAAAGACCGTATCAATGTATTGCTTGGCGACGATGTTGATATGAAGAAAGAAGGTTACAACCTTAACCAGTCTATGATTGCAATTGGTTCTGGCGGATGGATAGGCAAAGGATTTTTAGAAGGAACACAAACAAAAGGCGGTTTTGTACCCGAACAACATACCGATTATATTTTTACAACCGTTGGCGAAGAATGGGGTTTTGCCGGATCAATAGTAGTAATTACTTGTTTTATAACGTTAATCTTAAGAGTTGTCTATTTATCTGAAAAGCAGAAAAATACTTTTGCACGGATTTACGGATATTGTGTCGCCGCCATTTTATTTATGCATTTCTTTGTAAATGTATCCATGCTTATCGGAATTTTTCCAACCATCGGTGTGCCATTACCGTTTTTCTCATACGGCGGATCAAGTTTAATTGCCTTTACCCTTTTACTTTTCATCTTTTTAAAATTAGATGCCAATAAGGTAAACGAATGGTAACGTGGCATAAATTTTGCATAATCATAATTAAATTTTAATTTTATAAAAAATATTTACAAAATGAAAAAAATTGTTTTATTCTCTTGGTTGTTAATGGGCACAAGTTATATAATTCAAGCACAGGTAAACACTACACCTCAACAAAATCAAATTAATACAACTACACAAGTTGCTAATGATACTCTTAAGGCTTTACCAGCTGTAAATACTGCTACAGCAACAACCGCAACGGCTACAGCAACAGCAGTTGCTAGCAAAGCTAATTATGAAGAAGAAATTCTAAAAGCTGAACAAGCTCGACAAAAAGCGGAAGAAAAATTAGCAAAACAAGAAGCAGATGCTGCTAAACGTGCAAAGAAAAAAGCAGAATCGGAAGCTAAAGCTGCACAGAAAAAGCAAAAAGCTCATGAAAAAGAGCAAAAACAGAAGATAAAAGCTGAAAAGAAAGCAGCCAACAAAGAAAAAGCCATTGCAAAAGCAGAAAGCAATCTTAAAAAAGCAGAAAACGATTTACGTAAGGCTGAAATGAAATTTGAAGAATCTAAAAATGAATTTGAGCGTAAAAAACTTAAAAACAAAATGGATTTTGAAAAAGAAATTAAAGAAAAATCGAAATTAGTAAAGATGGAAACTAAAATTTCCGAATTAAAGCTAAAAGTAAACAAACAAGAGCTTGAGTTGAAAAAAGCTCAAATTAAATAGATCTAACACTTAACAGAATTATATATTAAGTGTGAAATAACAAAAAGGTTTAACTAAAAAAGTTAAACCTTTTTTTATTCGTAATAATTTACAAGTACGATATTCAAATAAGAAAATCAATTCTTGATAATTAAACTATTTGCTCCCGAATGTGCTTTATATTGTGGTGCATACATACTTTGCATTGTAGTTAAACCATCTATAAAAACTCCTACATTATTTACTTTTACTTTATACCATAAATTATATTCGCCTATTGGTAAATAATCTATAAATAAATTTGTTGATGCATCATTTCCTTTATAAAAATATCGTAAATCATTTTCATATTTTATACCACTTAACTCAAAAAATGGTTCAAATGTACCAGCTCTATCGTCTTTGATATGAACATACGAAGCATTTTCTTTTGTAGAAAATTTTAATCGTATCCAAACCTCATCTCCTATTTTCAATTCTTGAGAGGTACTAACAATTACTTTTTCGTTATTAATTTCCTTAAAATAATCTTTCTGAATAACAAAAGGTTGTTCTTTATTATTGGTTTTAACTACCTTATCAATATCTTGTAAAAAATTATACGTTATACTACCAACAACTGGCAATTTATTAGAATTTTCAATTGTAATTTCCTGTAGATTAGAAGTTATAGCATCTTTACTAAAATTAATATCATAAATTCCGTATGCTTCTAAATTCTTGTTTTCTGTATCAATTGATTTATTTTGCTTATCGGATATGTAAATAGTACTTTTTTCATCTGCTTTTTCATTTCCTAATAAATATGCATATATACTATTAACAGTGGCTTTTGTTGATCCAAAACTATCATAATTACTTTGATTTAATAGTCTTGATTTTAAGGAAAGTGATTTCGTATTTTCCTGATTATTCTTTTTAAAAGCTTCAATAGCGTAAGACTGTTCTTCTGCAGGTGTGCTCCAAAATGAAATGGCGTTTGATGTTTTTTTCCAATACATTCCTAAAGATTCATCAATAATTGCAGATTCATTTAACTGCTTGATAATCTTACTTGCTAAATCTGTATTTCCTTCATTTTTAAATATAATTGCAGCTTTTGATTTACATGTAACATCGGCTTCAAGCCAATCTTTTTCAAGAATTTCCAAGACCTTATTCCATTTTTCAACAAGATTATTTGCGACAGGAAATTGAGGTTTAAAATAGGTTCTTAAATACATATAATCTACCCATTTTTCTATCGACACCGATTTTACATCATTATCTTTCAACAAAATAGCATCTAAATAAAGAATTGCCGAATTAATTGTTTGGTTATATTCTGCCTGATTCCAATCTACATTCAATTCATTTAATTGTTTAAATGTTTGTAATACCTGCAGCGTAACTAAAAAATCATCGTTTTCTTTTGAAAACCAACCAAATCCACCATTTTCATTTTGGCGTGAAATTATTTTCTGTATTAAATCACTACTTGATTTCTGCAAGACATCTTTATTAAAAAAACTTGCAAGTTTTTGCTTGCGTTCTTTAGTTGATAACAATTCTTGTAACCAAGGAGATTCATTCTCTATTATTTCTTTCAGCCTTACATCATTATCCCATTTTGTATTATCTGCACTAGCCCAATCCTGAAATATTTTTTGAATTTCTTTATTTTCGTTTAGAATTTTTAAAGCTAATTGGTTGGCAAAATATTTTGAAGCCAATTGCTCTGTACATTCATGAGGATAATTTAAAAGATACGGTAATTTATTTAATACATACCAAGAGTCATTAGATGATAACTGAATAGAATAATTAAGATTTGTTTTATCTGCGACATTATCTAATGCTGATAGTTGATACTTTTTTGTTGTATTACCCAATTGCCAAACAGGTAGATTTTCAGAAACAAACTGCTTTTTACTCAATATAGGAATTATAGCTTGTTCGCCATCTGAATATTCTGTGGTTTTGATCGATACAACGTATTGTAACCCCTGTAAATTATCAGGAACTTTAATATTCCATTCAACAAATGTTGATGCATTGGGTGGAATTTGAACATCTTGTAAACTTTCTGAAAGAATTATACTATCTAAATTTTCTTCGGTTAACGCATTTTTAAATTGAATTAAAACTTTACCGCTTTGCATTTGATCAGATACATTTGAAACGCGCGCACGCAGTACAGTTTGATCGCCTTCACGTAAAAAACGAGGCATATTTGGTTGAATGGTTACATCTTTCTGCGTAAAAATACTGGTTTCCAAATAACTTACTTCTGCATTCTTATTGTGTGTTAATGCTCTAAATTTCCATTCTGTTAAACTTTCTGGAACGGTATAATTTATTTCGTATAAATTATTTTTATTAAGATAGATAAAAGGTTTAAAAAACGCTGTTTCTTTTAAATTCTTACGAATTTTAACATCGGTCATGTCTGTAAGATCTCCTTTTTTGGTTGTAATAAGTATTACGCCGTTTGCCCCTCGGTTTCCATAAACAGCAGTAGCGCCACTATCTTTTAAAACCGAAATATTATTAATGTCGTTAAAAGCTAATGTTCTAAAGCGTTCTGCACTTACAGGTATTCCATCAACTACATACAGCGGCTCTACTGCATTTTTTATTGAGCCAACTCCTCGTAAAACAACTGTTGTATTATTATCTATTTCTGAAAACTTAAATTCTACAATTGTTTCATTAATTATAGCCTGAATATTCTCTTTCGTTGTACTTTTTGTTGAATCATAAACAGGTCTTAAATCACTTAATGTAGGTGCGTACGTTCTGTAAGTATCAACAACAATTTCATCTAAAAACATAGCTCCATCTTCTATCATTACAATTCTGCCTTTAAAATCTTCTGCTATAAATTTTACCGGTTTAAATCCTTCATAAAAAACTTTTAAAACATCTTGTGGAGAAACAAACAGCATAAAATTACCACTTTCATCTGTATCAGTTCCTTGATTAGAACCATCTAACATAACTGTTGCACCCGGAATTGGATCTCCATCTTGTGTGTAAACGGATCCATATAGTTGTAATAACCCTTTTTTAGGTTCTGTGAATATTATATTACGTTTTATATTATCGTAATAACGCATTTTTACATAATAATCGTCGTATAAACTAAAGCCAAACGTATTAATTTGAGGATAATTTATTAATAGCTTTTGATCTAAAACAATACTCCAGCTGTAATTTGGCAGGTGTTTATTGTTTATTTGTCCGTCATAATACAACTCACTAAACTCATCTGAATACGAAAAATAACCCGTATAAAAATTCCAGATATTACTGTCGTAATAGTTATTTAGCATACTTTCTGCACTAATATCGTGCATTGATGCTACCATTTCACCAACAAAAGGTTTTTGATCATCGTTGGTGATTTTTAAAAGAATCTGCTCTTTTGTATTTGGTATCAGTCTGTTTTTTAAATGAATAACTTCTGCATTTGCATGTTTTGTTTTTCTTGCGAAATATTCATTTTCAAGAATATTTTCGTAAGCTCGGTTGTCATAAACATAATAGTACTTTATAAAAACTTGATTGGTATTTTGATCTTTTAATGGAAGTTTAATTTCAGAAAACCCTTTTTTACTTATAAAAGTTGTTGTTGGTAAAATATGATAATTCTGTTGTACTTGAACAAACACTAAAACATCATTAAAAACAGCATTTACTTTTAAAGTTAGTTCATTATTTTTTATTTCAGTGTTGGTTAATGCCAGACTTACTACTTGATTATCGCTTGAAACAGCATTAGGATCGGATACATAAAAATTACTATATATTTTTTCTGCTTTAAAATTATCGTCTGCAATAAATTCAACATTATAATTACCGGTTAACAACCAATCTGGTTTTTCAATTACAAAAGGTTCATCTTGAGTAATATTGATTTTTTCAGAATAAACTTCATTTTCAACCTTGTCTTTATTCGATATATATTTTTCATTTGGAAAATGCTTTTTAAATTCTTCGACAGGAATTTTTTGTTGTGCCGGTGCTTGCCATAAACGTTTTTTCTGGTAAGATTGATCAGCTATATTTTGAGTAATTCTTAAAATTCCAGAAACAGGCTTAAACGATCCGTTTGCATTTGTTGATTTTAGATACAACTTAAGATCCGAATCTAACGAAAATTCTTTGCTATAATCTGGGAAATTTAAACTTAAATCGTTATGATTTACTCTAATCTGTGTATAAGTAGTTTGAGCTTCTCCCGAAGCATCTTTTACATTAATTGCAATTCTATAATCTTGAATTGGTTGATAAACTAAACTATCTTTTGATACTGACTTTATACTAAATTTTAAAGAAAAATTTCCTGCTGTATCTGTTGTTGTTTCAATTTTTGTCAAAGTTTCAGAACGATAATATGCGTCTTGCTGGGTAGCATATTCAGTGAAATCGATTGTAGCATTTATCTTAGCATTAGAAATGGGTGCCTTTGCATAACTTAAAACTTTACCCGTTAAGGTAACTTCTTGCCCGTAAGATACATTTTCTTCAAAATTGTTAAGAGAAACCGAGAAAGTTGGTCGTTTATATTCTTCTACGTGCAACGTAATACCGCCTGATGTATTGGTATATTTTTTCCAAAAAAGCTTTTCTTCTTTTGTTAAATCTGTCGGCGGATCATACATTATATTAACTTTAGAAATATTTGCTTTTTTTGGAATACTTATAGAATCTGCAAAACTTCCGTAAGCATTGGTTACAAATTCTTTTTTATAAAATTCCACTCCATTATCATCAGTTCCAAAAACTTGCACTCGTGTATTAGGAAGAATCTTTTTTATTTGTTTAATATGATCTACTGCTGTAAAAACACCTTTAAAATAAATTGTCTGTTCAGGACGATACAATTTTCTATCTGTAAAAAAATTCATTTTTACTTCTTCATCTTCCTCAACATATCTATTACTTTTATTTTGATAATTATAGATTAATTCTTCTTCATCAAAATCGCAAACTTCTTCAAATAAAAAATCTTCATCTTGAAACTGAACTAAAAAATCGGTTTGCTTAATTTGTTCTTCTTTTGTTATTTTTTTAGATTTTTTAATTGATACTATCCCCAACTCATTTGTTTTATATTTTTTACCATTAATTTTTATTTTATGATTTATGAAAGCTTTTCCCGTTTTGCGATCTAAAAAATAAAAATCGATAGTTTTTGCTTCTGCTTTATAAAACAAAACAACATCGGTAACAATTATGTTATGAAAATTGTAAAACTTTTGTTTAGAACTAAACTCTTTAGTTGGTGACGTAAACGCCAAATAATTTCCTTTATCTATACCATCAATTAAAAATTCATATTCTTTTTCAAAATGATCTGCTTCTTTATTTAGTGAAGTAGTAATTTTTTCATAAACCGGCATGTTCTTTAAAACATAATCCTTTTTTAAAGAATCATTCTTTAAACTATTTAAAACATGTATATTTTCAACTTTGTAAAATTTTGTAAAAAGTGTATCGGTATTAGCAAAACGAATAAACCCTTTATCTACAGTGTTTTTTAAAAGATACTTTGGTAAATTTGTTTGTGTTTTTTTATCGGTAATGGTATTGTAAACATCTTTTAAGTAGACAGATTCTGCTGTTGTAAGTTCAAAATCTTTTAACGAAAGTACATATTCAACCGTTTTTGCCCAAGCTGTTTTTGCATTTGGAAGTGCACTTGATTTTTGATTTTTTAACCCATAATTATACCAAAGATTTACTTTTTCTACAATTACTTTAGATTTGAACTTGCGCGTTTTTATTGTTTCAAAGATATTTGAAAGCAACTGATCTTTTATATCAAACGATAAATTCAACGCATCTGAAAAGTTTTGATATCGTTTTAACTTGATTTGATCTAATTTTAAAAAATCATTTTCCTTTTCATAATGCAACTCTAAATCTTGATATATACCAAATACTTTAGAAAAAGGTTCAGGAAATTTATAGGTGGTAAAATTAGTCGTAAAATCAAGAACTTCGCTTGCTTTTAAATGAACAACTTCCGATATATTATTTTGCTGAAGGGCTTTCTTCTCAAAAATTGAAATCCATTCAAAACAAAGCAATTCATAAGGCTTATAATTTTTTATTTCAGCTAATTCTTCTTTTTGTACAAGTTCTCCTAAAAATTCGTTTGATTTTTTTAATAATTCTTCATTTTTAAAAACCTCATTGTAAAGATTATCTATTTCATTAACAAAATCTATTGTACGCCAATTTTCAATATTGTTTTTACTATAAGGCTCTTTAACTTTATCAAGCTCAATTACTAAATATTCCTTTTTAAAAAAATATTCTGTTAACAGTTGCGCTTTATAGGTTTGTAAAATGCTTTTGTAGGGTTGGTTTAATCTTTTAATTTCTTTATCAATATCTTTAAAAACATCGTTTGAATCGGTTATTTCAATATAACCTTTTAACTTATTTCTGTAAAAAAAAGTTTTAATAATTTCACGACTATTGTTTTCAGAAACTGCTTTATGGTAGATTTTTTCTACTTGATTGTTTGCCGTTTTATAATGCTTGTTCAATTCGGACTGATAAACGTCTTTCCATTGGGTTTCATAATTTTGTGCATTACTTATTACAGAAAATAAGCATAAAAATAGTGTAATTAATTGCTTCATTAAAAGTGCTTTATTTAAAGCAATATAAAAAAAATCCTGCATAATTGCAGGAATTTATTCTTTATGTCTTTAACAAATGTCTAATCACGGTTTCTGCACTGTGAAGCCCAAATAAGCCGGGCATCCAACTGTTTGTTCCAAAAAAAGATCTTTTATAGTTAGATCCATCGGTCATTTTCAAACTGCTTTCGTCTGGTTTTTCTAACGAAAATACTGCTTTAACCCCCTTATTTACTCCCATTTTTCGCAAGCGTCTTCTGATTACTTTTGCAAGCGGACAAACATCGGTTTTACTAATATCTTTTACAACAACTTTACCGGCAACCATTTTACCACCAGCACCCATGTTAGAAATTACTTTTACTTTGGCTTTTTTTGCTGCAACAATTAAATTTAGTTTTGGCGTAATACTGTCAATACAATCTAAAACGTAATCAAAATCTTTGGTAACGATTTCTGTTGCACGTTCGGGCGATAAAAATTCCTGAATACGCGTTAAATTCAATTCCGGATTTATATCCATCAATCGGTCGCCTACAATCTCCACTTTTGGTTGCCCAACGGTTGAATGCAATGCGGGTAATTGTCTGTTAACATTGGTAATATCAACCGTATCACCGTCAACAATGGTAAGGTTTCCTACGCCTGCACGCACTATAAATTCTGCTGCAAATGATCCCACACCGCCTAATCCTACAATTAAAACATTTGCTTTCTTTAAAACTTCAATTCCTTCTGGTTTAAATAATAATTCTGCTCTTTCCTGCCAAACAGCCATTAAATACTAAATTGTGTAAAACTTCTTCGATCGAAAAATCGATTCCCTTTTACTGGTTAAAAACTCGGTTATAATTCTCTTCAATTATAGGCTCTAAATCTATATTTAGAACACGCTCTGCCTTACTGTAGACTTCAAAAATCGTTTGATCAATCATATCGGTTTCTAAAAAAAGCTGATTCAACGGAATCGTTTTCAGTACATTTTCCAGCTCGGGATTCTGCAACAGATACTTCCCAAACGACAGATAAAATCCGTTCTTAATCAAACTTTCTGCAACCTGGCTATTCTTTGAAAATCCGTGAATAACCATTGGAATGGTTAACTTTATTTCTTTCTTGATTTCAATGATTTCCTGATATGCAGCAACGCAGTGCAAAATTACCGGTTTTTTATATTTTTCGGCTAAA
>JAVXSC010000007.1:0-36298 GCA_036643355.1 Myroides sp. | reverse complement strand
GCCTTGGTATATAGCGGGTCCGCTGATCGGTTTAACCGTACCGGTATTATTAATTTTAGGGAACAAGTCGTTCGGGATCAGTTCCTCACTTCGTCACATCTGTGCCTCGTGCATACCAGCCAATATTCCGTTCTTCCAATACGACTGGAAAAAAGAAGTATGGAACCTGTTTTTTGTATTCGGAATATTATTAGGCGGCACAATAGCCCTAAACCTATTGTCAAACCCTAATCCAATTAATGTGCATCCTAAGTTAGCCGAAGAGTTGACGGAATATGGGATCACCAATTACAATAATTTAATTCCATTAGACATTATGAACTGGCAGTCACTTTTAACACTTAAAGGTTTTTTAATAATGGTGTTCGGAGGTTTTTTAGTAGGCTTTGGAACACGTTATGCAGGTGGCTGTACAAGCGGACACGCCATTATGGGATTGTCTAACCTGCAGTTACCCTCACTGATTGCTACCATAAGCTTTATGATTGGTGGTTTCATTATGGCGAATTTAATCTTACCCCTCATACTCTCTCTAAACTAAAATCCAATGCAAAAAAAAACAAATACAGATTTTGAAATACGTTCATTAGATACGACATGTGTAAGTGAAAGTCCGTCAAACCTTAAATTGAAAAGCAATATAAAATATATGATTGTAGGTATATTGTTCGGCATCTTGTTCGTAAAAGCAGAAGTAGTCAGCTGGTTTCGTATACAGGAAATGTTCCGCCTGCAATCGTTCCATATGTATGGAATAATAGGAAGTGCTGTCTTAGTAGGTATGATATCTGTTTACATTATAAAAAAATTCAATGTAAAAACCATTCATGGAGAGCCGATCGTGCTACACCAAAAAAAATTTAACAAAGGACAAATTTATGGGGGCTTGATTTTCGGTTTTGGATGGGCTGTAACAGGAGCATGTCCCGGTCCGTTGTTTGCACAAATCGGAACAGGTGCAACAGTCATTACCATCACGCTTTTAAGTGCTATTGCAGGTACGTGGGTTTATGGATATTTAAAAGAGAAACTACCCCATTGATTTTATCTTCAAAATCATTACTTAAAAAACTAATCGCCAAGATTAAAATTTTCCAACTAATTTATTACAGTGATATTAAAAAGTAAAAAACCGTATTTACGGTTTTTTACTTTGCCTTTAGAATCATTTCCTGTACTCTCTCTTTTAACGTTCCAAAACCTTCAGGATTTATTTTTCTCAAAATATCCATCCTTAGCGTGTCTTCAGCATTCAGATCTTTAAATGACTCATAAAGATGCATATTTTCTGATATCCTAGTTAGTAATTCCGTCTGTAAAAACTTCTTTTCCTCTTCGGTAAACATATTTTTATTTTTTTATTTCAAAAGGCAAATTTACACATTAAAAACAATTTGTCCTTTAAAATCAACTCTTCTAGTAGTAGGATATTGAAATTCTTATTTTATTTTTCCAAAAATTTCACTGAGATATCATGCAAATTCCTGAATTACATAAAATTATAGTTAGCTGTATAATGTCTTTCAATATCCGGTTATTCGAAACTAACTGTTCTTAATAAACTTGAAGCGTATTAAACAATCATTTGTGCATAAATATACCAGAGCTCATACACAAAAGATATGAGGTCTGATTTCTAAGATCATTTGATAGTCCACAATTCCTTAAAAACCGGAATTAATATATCTGTTCTGATAGCATATTAAAAAATAATACCAAACAAGTTGGTGCTATTTTTCATATCCTTTTTATTTATTTTCAGCTTCAGAAGCTTTATATGTTTTTCCATCCAGTAGGGCATCAATTGTGGTTATCAACTCTTCTTTTGACTGCTGTGTTTTGTCAAAAGATACATAGGCCAATTTGGTTTCAAAATCTACTTTTACAGAATCAACTCCTTTTGCTTTTGCCAGTTTACCTTCAATCATTTTAGCACAACTAAGTGCACAAGACATTCCGTCTATTTTCAAATTCACCGTTTTTAAATTTTCAGTCAAAATTGGTGCTTGAGCTAATTGCTTTACTGCGTTCGATTCTGTTGTTTGTTTCTTTACATCGTCTTTGCACGAAACAGTTAGGACTATAGCCGCTAAACCTAATATTTTTATAAATTCTTTCATGTGATTAAATTTTATTATGATAGGCCCTAAATAGGGCTTTTATCGTTATTATTTTTTAACAATTTATTTTAAATTTGATCTCCTTAAATTTTATTACTCAGATTCAAAAATTAACCTAGTGACCTGTGAATTCCAGATCGCTCAATGTTTTCATAAATGAAATAAGATGTTCTTTTTCCTGCTCGGTAAGCGGAATTCTGTTATTATTGCTTTTAAATACAGGATCCAGATTATCAGCATCTAAAACACCATTATCAAAAAAATCCAAAACGCCCTTGAGCGTAGCAAATTGTCCGAAACTTCCGTAAGGTGCGGTTAAATCTACATTTCGTAAAGATGGAACACGAAAACTCATGTATTCATCCATGTTTCCGGTAACCCTTGTACGCCCTGCTTCATTCGAATCTGTATTTACAGGAAACCCTATATTTCGAAAACTTTGGTCTGTAAAAAGTTCTGTACTATGACAACTTACGCATTTTTGATTAAAAATCTGATAACCCATCTTTTCGCTTTCTGTAAAGATTATTCCTTCATTCCGCAAAACTTTATCGTATTTGCTGTCGGCGGAAATCAGTGTATATTCATACTGTGCGATACTTCTGTAAATTCTTTCGGGCGTAATATTTTCATCTCCAAATGTTTTGGTAAAAAGTTCTCTGTACAAAACGTCATTTTGAATTTTGCCTATAACTTCCAAGATGGAAGAATCCATTTCTTCGTGTGTAATAATCGGAACAATCGGTTGATTTTCCAAACTTAGCTTACTTCCATCCCAGTTATAAAACCTCATAAAAGCAAGGTTTTGAATAGGTGGTGTATTACGAAGTCCGACTCTTCCTTCAATACCTATGGCTTGCCTATTGTTATCGGCAAAGGCTGAAGAACGCATATGACAGCTTGCACAAGAAATGGTATTATCTGCGCTCAAACGTTTTTCATTAAATAGTTTTTCACCTAATTCAACACCATATTTTGTTGGTTTGTTGGTATAAAACGAATTATTCACTTGCGGAAAACCAATAGGAATATTTACAGATAACTCAGGATTATCATGCAAAATCGTTTCATAGTCGTCATTGGTGCAAGATGCCAGAAAAAAAACAAAGGGTAAAATTCTTAAAAAAACGTTCATTTGAAACTATTTGAAGTAATTTGTAGTTAGAGCCGCCTTAAATAAGGCAGCTCTTTGAAGTGTAAATTAGTTTTCTACGTTAAGAATAGAGAACATTCCTTTAAGATCGCTCGTACCATTACCTCCTAAATTATCTACAAATTTCACCATATGAGCAGCAGAATGGACACTAGGAGTTGCATTACCATCACTATTATGTCCTCCATCTCCCGCTGCTAAAGTAATCGCATTACTCTTACCGCTTAACAATTTATCAAAATCTGCTTTAATATTAATTTTAGGGGATTTACTTCCTACGACCGCATTTTGGGTAAGATCTAATACAATGTTTCTGTAAGCATCAACTCCCTGCGTATAATTTCCTTCAGTACCTTCAACGGTACTACCGGTATGGATGGACATCTGCTTGTTATCCGTCTCGTAAAAACCTTCGATTTTTGTAAATCGGTATCCGGTTCCCCATTCCCACATCATTTCTGTATCATTTGCACCTGCTGTGGCATAGAAATTAGGAAACCTTGTCTGATCTAAGGTATTTAAATCGCTTCTAACTCCCAATCCGAATTTGATCTGTTTGTATTCTCCTGTCGGAATGTTGCTCATCACATAATTTAACGAACCTGATTTTGATTGGTCAACTACCATTGCACCCTTATCTAAATCATTTACATTGTAAGGTACTTCTGTACCATCAGCCTTTACCAGGCGGATGTTACTTATCACATATTTTAATTCTGAAAAATGGTGAACCTGTCCTGCTCCCGAATTGTTTACCGTTGCAGAAGTAGAAGATGCTCCTCCCAAAACAATTTCATTATCACCAAAAGTGTTTTTGAATGATAGTATTACGTTGTTTGCAACTGGTGTACTGTCATCGCTGCTACAAGATACAAATGCCAATGAAACAGCAGATAACAAAAGATACTTTTTAAGATTTCTCATTTTTTTTAATTTAATTATTAGTACTAATTTATTTTATATTTAAAAATTGATTTTTAGAGAGGTAAAAATATTACGTCCCATTCTCGGGATATTTCCCCAGTCAGCATAGCTGCTGTAATACTCGTTCAATATGTTTTCGGCTCCTACCTGAAATACGGTTTTAAAATTTTTGATGTAAAAAGTATAATCCGCAGACATGTTCCAAACCGTGTAAGGGGGCGTTTGATCTTCCCCATATTCAGGACTGTAATTTATCTGTTCTAAATCGCCATTAATTGAAGTTTGGAAACTGAAATCTTTATAATGGTATTGAAGAGATGTCTGATAACTCAACGGACGGATAAAAGGCAGATTTCCTTCTTTATTATCTTTCCCACGAGCGTAAGTCAGTGTTCCCTTCCAATGCAGATGTTCAATTATATCATATTTCATATTAAGTGAAAAATTAAATAAAGTTGCATAGTCCAACGAGGTATAGCCCTTCACACCAACTGACTGATAGTTCATTGGGCTTCCCATACTCAAAATCCTTCCGATGATGTAATTCTCAATGTGAAAATAATTTACTTTAGCCTGAAGACTGAATTTTTCCCTCGTGAAACCTGCGCTGGCATTTATTTCGTAGGAAATTTCATTCTTAAGATCAGGATTTCCGATATAATCGTAACGGTCAAAACTATTGTATATATAATATCCATAGCCTTCAGAAACCGAAGGAGCTCGGTGTCCGTAACCACCTCCAAAAGAAAAACTTAATTGTTTTACATCAATGGAATATCCTGCGTAAAAACTTGGCAAAAATCTGGTCTTCTCCTGTGGTGCTCCCGGATGAAAAATCCAGTTAAAATCCACATATTCAGAATGGTTATAATTCAAGCCTAAAGATCCTCCGAAATTGAACTGACTTTTTTGTGTGATCTCTAATGAGTTGTTCATTGAAAGACCTACATATTGTGTTGTAACCGAAGGCCAACTGTATGCAAACATCGTTCGTTTGCTTCTATCCTGTGGATACATCCGCATTTCGGCAATAGACAAATTATCATAAGCATTCAGCTGCACCTCCGAAGAATATCCTCCTTTTTTAAGATTGATTTTAGACAACAACCCATAAGTCGTGCTCCAACCCGGCATATCCATATGCACCAGATTTTCAGGTCGGGTTGTATCATCCATATAATGCTCTACGGCATTAAAATAAATTTTTGTGTCCCAAACCCTTATAAGTCCTTCTTCAAATAACTGCTTGTATGAAACCGAAGTAATTAAAGCTCTTGAAAGCCATAAATCCATAGGGAGTGCTGGATAACCGACATCTTTTGCAACATCAAAAATAGCATCTACACGTAACGAAGACAACTCACTTGTTTTATAAGCCAATCCTAAAGAACTATTGAATTTCTTAAATTGTGAGTGATTGACTTCACTATTATCTCCATCAGAATAATTTTCAGCTTTTCGATAGGAAATGCTTCCGTCTGCTACAAATTTTTTACTGGCAAAAGATACGTTTCCGAGATTGAAAAAATGGTTGTTATTGAATTCAAATCCAGATTGGTATCCACCACGCCATTCTTTTACCTCACTAAAAGAAGTGTTTTTTCTTTTCAAATCAATACTTCCTGCTACAGTTGAACCGTGCATACCTCCCTCCTGACCAGATTTTATATCGATTGTTGAAAGATTATTGCTTTCCACATATGATGTAATTGGATCCATCTTATCTGTACAGGCTCCGAAAACATGCATTCCGTCAATGGTAACAATAGAACGTTCCGTACTCATGTTATTTAGCAGCGGTTCCCAGGCATAAGCGCCCCGTTTTATAAAGCTGATCTGATCGGAAGAAGCTAGAAATTCATCGACCGAAACTGCCATTTTCATTTCGGTTTCGATTTTGTTTTTGACAGCCGTTTTTATCTGTATTTCTTCTAATATCGTGGACAAACTGTCATTTTCTACATTTTGTGCATTTGTAAAGAATCCACAAAAAAGTAAAAGAAGTGTAGTATATCTCATGGTACTAAAATAAAGTATCAATATAAAGTTCACTTTTGGCTCCTTCAATTCCAGGTGTAAAGTCAGTCGGAACTTCCGTTCCTTTTATCACCTCCCCATTTTGCTTTAGTAGCATAAAATTCAATGTCCAGTTACCGGTCATTGTGTAATTGACTACACCCCTATACAATCCATCTGCTTGCTGTGTTAAATCGACATTATTAGGAGAAGAATGGTTTCCCATAGACGGCTCGGGCATCCTCGGATCCAATAATAAAGTATGATTCTCTGCTTCGGAATATGAAAACTGACCTGAATCTGGAAATGTACCTTCTTGTTCTGTGGGGGTGTTATATTTATAAATCCCTGCGATCAGTTCATTTTCAGCAACTTTAGGTTTTTGAGGAGCAACCAGAGCAATAACATATTGTTCCCCGTCATTCCCCTTAAACGAAGTCATATTTAGATTCATATTCGTTTGATTCTGAACTGAAGTAGTGCCGTTAAGCTTATGAATTTGGCTATCATCCGTGAAACTCATAAACACCTCCCATTTTTCTAATTCACTAGAAATACTTGTAAATACTACATATCCTTGATAATAATTCCCTTCTGCTTTATACTGAAGATTATATCTGTGAGGACAAGAAGTTTTATTATTATCTGAATCAGTAAGGATCGGCAAGAAAGTGACCTCTGAGCTGTTAAAAGCCAGGTTGGTTTTGGTATCTGTAATTTTTAAACGGACTTCATTATACCCTTTATAGAACGTTCCGTTTAAAGCTTCGATACTTACTTTGTAGTTACCGCTATCAAATGATTTAACTTCCTTAAATTCGAAATATTCCGTTACATCCCTATCGGTTTCTGCTTCAAAGTCCGTCTTATCAAGGGTGCATGAGGTTACAACTGCAAAACATATTGCAGCAAGTAAAAGATTAAATATTTTCATTATTTAATACGACTAAAATGTGGATAAAAAACAGATCTTCACTGAAGTAATTAAGAAAATATACCGGTATACATTAATAATAACATAGCACTGGCTTCACGGTACAAATTAAATAAGTACTGTGGTGGTGTATAATTCTAAATTAAAATAACAGATAGTCTGGTAAATATTTTATATGTATAATCTTCTATAAGGTCAACAGAGCTTCTTATGATAATTTCCATTAAATTACACATAACAAAGTAAGCCCTAGCAAGCGAACGCTTACTAAAAACCAAAAATAAAAGAACAAAAAGTTACTTTAAAACCGGGGGTCTGAATATAAAGTAAGAAAAAGAAAAAGTATAATCTATACGGTAGAAAAAAAAGATTTTTTTAGATATACTTTGTAAAAACAGTAATTGGTTTTGAGAAAAAAGCATTTCCTGATAAACGGAAATATGGTTGTCAATGACAGAAAAACGATGCTTTTCCTTAGTGTTTTCTGAACCAGCAGCCTTTGCCATCCCTTTTTTAAGGTGGCATTTACCGTTACACTCCAATTCAGGTTTTTCTTTATTTACACAAAGTTCATTTTTTATATAATCATAAAACACCACATATTCCAAAACCGGAAGTACCGGTTTAAAAAGCATAAATAATGATAATATGATTGTAAATGTTTTCACTTTGTAAAATTCTCATATTTATTCTTGTTGACCAAATTTTGGAATGTTTATGTAAATCATTGGATTGATTATATAAATATCAGACAAGGAACATAGAATCATTTGTAATAACTTTGAATATATAAATACTATTTTGAATGATCCGATTAACACCATATAAAGATTCAGATTATATCTTTTTAGATTATCAGCTAAATGACGAACAATCTCGGTTCACTTCCAGCATTCATCAATGCAAAGAAGAGGGTGTATTTACAGATGATCAAAAATCAATAATATCGATACTGTACGATGATATTCCTGTAGGCTTCTTTATTCTTGACAAGGCGCAAGAAAACCAAAAATGCACCATTTCTAGATCTTCTATACTATTACGGTCTTTTTCAATTAATCCCTCATTTCAGGGAAAGGGTTTGGGTAAAAAGTCGATGCTGTTACTTACGGATTATATGGATAAAAATTTTCCTCATATAAAAGAAATCACACTATCTGTGAACATTAAAAATAAAAACGCGTATTATACCTATTTAAAGAGTGGGTTTATTGATACTGAAAAGTACATTGATGGTATTATGGGGCCTCAACATATTCTTTCTAAGAACGTTAAATAAGAAAGAACCCTCAAATAAAGATTCAATAGTATGTTTCTATTCAGTGACGTTTAATTTTTAAGAACTACAGAAGCATTTTTAAGAAACAGGCTGACACTAAATTCTAAAACTAAAAAAGGAGTGCTTAATGACGATCACACTCCTTTACTTACCAAATTAGCAATGTCTTACTATACAGCAGTACTTTTTAACTAATAGAGTCCTTTGATAAATTGGTAGTTTTCATCCAAAGCATTTTTTTGCTGGTTCAGATCTTTGTTTTTGGATATTCTTAAAGCCAATGTATTGATATCAATAAGGTATTTTATCGCTGTAAAGAATAATACAATCATTAGTATTACAAGAAATGTTGTCATTATTTAAGATTGATTTATGGTTAGTATGTATTCTGTTAAGTTGTTCATATCATCGTCAGATATTTGTGGGAAACCAGGCATTTGTGGAAGATTCGGGCGTTTTTTTCCCGGCGCTTTTATCCATTTTATCAGATCCCCCCTATTATCCTTGTAAATTAAAGCCATTTCTGTCACAGGCGGTCCGATCAGAGGATCCTTTGGCTTATGGCAGGAAGCACAGTTTTGATTGAAAACTTTTTTCCCCTTATCTGCTAATGACAGATCAACTGAATTTTCTGCTGCCTCCTGTTTTTTACTTTTAGCAACAGCTTCTTTCTTAATTTTTTCAAACTCTTCTGTTCTTAATTTTACCAGCTTTTGATGTGGTGCCAATGCATTTGCTCTATAAATCTGTCTGCCGGACCCCATGAATATGACTGTAACAGACATCAGAGCAACTACTTTATAAAAATTCTTACCGATATCTTCTTTGTCACCCTGTAATCCTTTCCACATCATCCACATTGCAGGAATTGCCGTTGCTACTCCTGTAAAAATGACCAAAATAAGATTCCAGCCTATTCCTTTGCTAGGAAGTGTAAATAAAACGATGGGACCGATCAGCATCTGGCAGATTGATGCTATGAGGGCTAACGAATACCCTTTTTTCTGTATATCATACCTTGTAAATCCCGGAAGCAACTTATCGAATTCATAATTTTTGCGACCCATATACCAAAACAAAAACAGACCTGTAACGGCTAGTGAAGCAAAAAGAAAGTGAAAGTACCTTGGGAAGACATTAGGCAGCTTCATCGCACTTAAAAAGCCTTTCACGGCACCCCATTTTTCAGGGAACATCATCAAATTGATGTTTGTAAGAAAAATAAACGGAATGAATAGTAAAATCGCTGTGGCTAATCCAATAATGGAAAGGTGAACAGCTTTGTTTTTTTCAAAAGTTTTCCATGTATACTTATGGACATAAGTAAGTAGAAAAGCAATTGTAACCAAAGGTATTACAGCTATCCATACTAAACCCGTCAACGAATTTGCCGAATAAAAATACAACGTGTAAAGAACATTGATACTTAAAAGGGGAGCCACGCCCAACACCACCGCCATACTTTTATTTACCGTAATTGTTCTGGCAATCTCTTTAGCCAACAGATCATATTTTTTATCTTTCAATCCTTTGATTTGCGACCATATCGTCAGTAAGGTTCCTCCAAGCATCAGGTTTACAAACAGTATGTGCGCTAAAAAAGAGACCACTAAAATTATGACCAGCAGCCATTCCGGTAAGGGTAATGGTAAAGGCAGGTCTTTTGGTACAGGAGTTACTACGTTTGCCTGTAAAGTGATTAACAAACTATTTAATGTTTTCATTTCTATCTGATTTATGCTGTTTATCAATAATTGCATTTACACTATAGGCAGGATTTATCGTTACACCTTCGGTTTGTGCACCTTCGATTGTATTTCCCGTTTCTTGAAGATACCTTATGTAAACTGCCAAAGCCTCTGCTTCTGCTTCATTACCCGGAAAAGGAGGCATATAATTTCTACCGGTATGCATATTGGGCATATAGGCTTTCATCACATCTACATTCAAAGCATCTTTTGTTCCTGTCATTCGTTTAAATACATCGACAACACTATTTACCCCTTGACCTGTATGACAACGGCTGCAAGCCATCATAAAAACATCTTTACCCGCCTGCAGTTTGTTATCTTCCGTAATTTCCGTCACAGAGGTATAGGTAGCATGTTTTAGAATACCATCCTGCCTGTAAACAGGATAGTCTTCTTCCAATAAAAGATTGGAATACATATACTGACCAATAACATAAGGCTTGCGAACAAACTCCCGTACCCTTTCAAAAAAGCCTAAAAAAGCAAATACGAAAAGTACAGGTGCAATAAGCATATAAGGACGTATCATCTTAGTCCTAATGATGCCTACTACAGCTACGACAACCGATAGACTTACACCGCCAATGATAAAATATTTAAGCAAGTCATAATATTGTGCAAAATCAATGGTTCCAACCGCCGTACTCATGTTAGATGTCATTCCTTCAGGAATCGCCTTGTAGTAAGCTACAGCTCCAAATAAAGTTAATGGTACCCATAAAATGATCCATTTGGCGGATGCCTTTACTGCGTATATTCTCATTGGTGTTCCATGCTTGGTGAATAACGTAATAAGCAGCATTCCAAATACGCCCGCCATAAGCATAGCCATAGGCGTTCTAAAAAAAAGCTGGGGAATGTACAATGGATTTGTAAAACCGTTGACAAGGCTTGGATTGCTGTGCCAGTTTCCCGGATCCATCATAAAACCAAGAATAGCAACAATAATAATCATCGTAATCCATGATGCCAAACTTAAGAACCATCCAAAACGTATATGACGGATTTTAGCCGTAAGGGATGAATTACTGTTTTTCCAGGTAAGAAAATAGATCATAATCAATACCACTTCTGAAACAAATACAAGCCATTCTGTAAACCATGCCCAATAGAAAACGCGTATCAATGAGCCTATTGAAGTAGGACTTATCAAAGAAGCAGAAAACCAAATTCCTACCCCTGTCAAAGCACCGATGGTTGTTGTAATTATAAAAGCAACCTTCATCATCCTATAAACCATTTGATCCCAGGCAGGATCTGTAATCTGTCCATTTGAGCTCTTTTGTAATCCTTTTTGTTCCAACCAGGTTATGAAAGGTATAAAACCTACTGCCAGACCATGATTTATAATTACGTGAAGTGTTGCAATACCTGCGATCAGCATACGGTTGTTGAGCCAATCCAGGTGAAACATAGGGAAATCCATAATTATTGTTGTTTATTATTATCTCCGCAAATTTCAAATATTACATCCTGTAACCATAAAAATAAAAAAGCAGATCGTTTAGTAAAACAACACTGCTTTTTTAGTAAATGAGGACTTTTGTTTACGTTTTAAATACGCTAAAAATTATTCAACTCAAAATTTAAGTCAGACTACTCGCTTCTTTTTTTCCTGTATTGTTCAGGAGTTAAATCAGTAACCTTTTTAAACAAAGTGACAAAATAAGATGGGTGTTCAAATCCGAGGTCATTTGCAATTTCATTTATCGAATCATTGGTATAGTGCAACAACCTTTGTGCTTCCAGTATAATCTGCCTCCTTATAAGGTCTCCAGATGTCTGTCCAAGGGTAAGCTTACAAATCTTGTTTAGATAATTGGTACTTATATTAAGCATATTCGCATAATCCGAAGGCATTTTATGCGTACTGAAATTTTTTTCGATGAGTTTTTGAAATTTCTGTACCTTTTCCTTCGTTGGATTACTGTCATTCATGACATTTAAAGGAGCCTGAACCCTCTCCAACTCTATTAATAAAATATTCAAGAAAGAGCGCAAAACTTTTTTAGAAGCCTTCAGTTTAATTCTGTACTCATTATACATACAGGACATAATAAAATGTTCGTAATCCAGCTTATCCGGTGGGATTCTGATCAGATTAGAAGAATCTCCTTCAAAAAAAGAAAACTGGTTAAGTATATTATTATTATATCGCAACGAGAAAAAATCTTCCGTAAAACAGATAATTTTTCCTTCGGCAGCCCTATTTAAGTACAATTCTATAATGCAATGTGGCTTGATCACAACTATATGATTATTTTCAATACGCCTTTTTTTGTGATCAATCACAATTTCACCATATCCTTTTTCTATCATTAGAATCGAATAAAACGTATTTTCATGAGGAAATTCTAAATGAGGATAGTTATCTAACAATCCATCAAGTGAGTCAATCCAAAAATCATTGGAATTATCAAACAAGTCAATATTGCAAACTGGTAATCTGTTTGTTTGCATGATTATTTACTGTTAAGTTGGTAAGATTTTTATTTACTTAACCCGTATTTTCTTTTCAAAGACAATCTTATCCTTAAGTAAGGATATATAAGATTATTAAATGGGTTAATAAAAATATTACACCAACTCCGGAGGTTGGAAAACAGAAAAAACCAATTTGGATGTAACAAATTCTGAATTATATTCCGGATAAATGACAGAAGTCACATACTCCTGAACAAACGCGTTCTGGTAAAAAGCAGTTTGGTAAAACAGTGGTTGAAGTTCCTGCAACTTAATGTTTGGAATTTGGCGTTCTTTATCAGAATCAGCGGTAAGCTCCTTCTGAAGAAAACATTTTCCATTACAAACTGGAATTTTGTCAAACCTGTTGACACAAATATTTTCAGAAATGAAATCCTGATTTATATAAAATGAAGTGATGATCCAAAAACTTGAAGTATTTTGGTAGATGAAAGATAAAAGTAATGTCAATAAAATAAATTTCTTCACCTATTTTGAGTTTTCACTAACTAAAATTGCAATTTCTTTAATCAACCTATCGACATCTTCCGCGTTTGTACCATCATATACACCCCTTAGATGTCCGTCTTTATCAACAAGTACAAAACCGCCACTGTGTGCAAAACCTCCCGGAGCTTCCATATCTTCATATGCCTGAGCAAAATAGCCTTTCTCTGCAAGATCATAAGTTTGCTTTTTATCGCCATGTAGAAAATGCCATTTCTTTGAATCCACTTCCAATTTATCAGCATAGTCTTTCAGTACTTCAACAGTATCATTTTCAGGATCGATCGTATGGGAAACAAAGAGTACCTGTTCGTCATCCTTAAAAGCATCATATACTCTCTTCATCTGTAAATTCATAACGGGACAGATGGTCGGGCATCGCAAAAAGATAAAGTCAGCTATGTATATTTTACCTTTTAATGATTGATTCGTTACAGTTACGTTATCCTGGTTGACAAATTTAAATTCCGGAACTTCAAAATACTTTTTTATCACATTCTCACCATTTTCGGTTACTTCCATATGATTACCCAAATAAGGTAACTTCTCTGATTTTTCATTACATGAAATAAGAGTGAATATAAAGGAAAGTAATAGGAACTGTTTCATGAATCAAAAATAATCAAGTTTTATTCAATCGTATGTTTGTTTATGGAAACAACTAATCGAATTGCAAATTTACCGCAAAAAAAATACAAAACCCTTAAAAAAAACAATCCATCAGTTTAGATAATCAATTATTCGCCGTTCTTTAAACATCTTTTGATACCAACATTTTTTCACTCCAACTATCTAATTACGGTTTTGAGAGGATGCAACTTAACCAGTCAGACCAAATCTACAATTAACTACTATATCAATTGGCTATTTATGTTTTAGGGATACGGCATGGTTACCAATAACGTATCGAGACCTTAAATACAAAAGAACTGAAGAAGTTAACAGCCCAAGTGTCAAACCGTACCAGATACCGTTTATGCCTATATCAAGAGTAATCCCTAAAAAGTAAGCCGATGGAAGACCAACAATCCAATAAGCAAAAAAGGTAATAAATGTAGGTATCTTTACATCGCCCAAACCTCTCAATGTACCTAAACCTACCACCTGTGTACCGTCAAACAGCTGAAATACAGCGGCAATAACAAGCAATTGAGCAGCTACAGATACAACTGCCTCATCAGTGGTAATGATATAGGGAAGGTATCCGTTAAAAAGTGTAAAAACGATAGCAAAAAAAAGCATGAAGAGAACTACCAGATGATACGAAGCCTGAGAAAATTTCCTGATTCTGAAATAATTCTGAAGCCCGTAACTGTTACCTACCTTAATTGTTGCAGCCGAAGCAATACCGCCAGCCATCATATAGGTCATTGCCACGAAAGTAATTGCCGTCTGATGGGCTGCCTGCTCCACAGCACCGATTTTACCCACCATTAAAGCAGCAGCTGCAAAAGCACCGATTTCAAATATGTACTGCATTGCCACGGGAGCACCAATTTTAAATACCCTGTAAATTCTTATTCTGTCGATAATTTTTAGCGAAAAATGACGGATGTAGTTTTTAAAGTTATTGGATTTCAGTACATACCAGATCATTACGACCATCATTAAAACCCTGTCTACCAATGTGGCAATACCAATTCCCTTTACCCCCATAGGTTCAATACCAAACATTCCTTTAACCAATACTACCGCTAGTATCAAATTAAGTACATTTCCCCATATTGTTATATTCATAGCTTGTTTGGTAAAACCCAGTCCCTCTGCAAACTGCTTAAATGTCTGAAAAATCATCAAAGGAACTATTGAGATACCCAAAAGCAGCAGGTATGGCTTTGCAGTTTCTACCACCTTAGGATCCTGATCAAGATGCGACATTGCAAACATAGATCCATAATAAACCAATAAAAAAAGTATAACAGCAGATACCGTATTCAGCCATAAACTTGCCGATAGCAACTTGCCGCATTCTCCTTCGTTCGATTTACCATTTTCCTGAGCAATTAAAGGAGTAAGACCGTAAGCTATTCCCAATCCCAGAACCAGTACTACCATAAAAACAGCATGTACCAATGACACGGCTGCAAGTGAGATTGTGCCCGCAAAATGACCGACAATAACAGAATCCACTGTTTGAACCAGCGTGTGTCCCAATTGGGATATAACAACAGGTCCAGCCAGTAAAACAGTACTTTATAATAAATTTTATTAGATTTATAAGACGGTATCATTATTATGATTCTTTTAATTTTACTTAAGAATTATCTGAAGTTGAGCAATAACAAACAAATTCTTTTAAATGCTGCACAAAGATAAGATATGTAGGATAAGGATTGGTACCAAAATCTATATGAAACATACCATTTTATATCCTGCCAAATTACCCAGAAAAAAACCTAAATATTTATATTAAATACTGATCGGTACCAATCCTTCAGTTTACAGTCGCTTTACATAATAAGAAAACTTTTAATAAATTTGGAAAAAGTATAAAGAGGATGAGAACGGTAAAATTTCATAAGACAGAATGCGGTGTTGATTTTCTAATTAATGTATTGCCTTCTGATACTGTAGCAGAGAGCTACCTTGAAAAAGAAATTTATGACACCGATTATCTTGAGATCGTTTTCTTTAAAAAAGGAAAGGGCCGTCTGCATTTAAACCACTGCACATTGGATGTAGAAGATAACAGTATTTTTTTTATTTCACCTTTTCAAAAGCGTGAATGGGATCTGAACCTGAATCTCTTGATTTCACCATTCTTGTTTTTCAGGAAGACTTCTTAAACGATTTTTTTTCAGACAAACTTTTTACCTACCGTTTACTTTATTTTTATCAGTTGAAATATCCTTTACATATGAAGGTCGATGAATCACTGATGGAAAGATACTGTTCCCTCCTTACAGAAATAAAGTCTGAACTTGTAAGAACAAAAGTTGACAGTGTTCATATCATACGTTCCCTGATATATTATCTGCTTCAAAAACTTAACAGGGAATATTCGGAAAAGCACAATCTTTCGATGGAGTACAATAACAGTGAGGCATTTCAGTTCAAGAGACTTATAGAAATCCATATAAACGAAAAACAACGTATAACTGATTATACGGAAATGCTAAAAGTTAATCGAGCGACGCTTAATAAAGCTGTAAAAGAACAATTTAATGTAACCGCTTCACAACTTATCAAGCAGCGTCTGCTGACAGCTGTCCGAGACTACCTGATCCATTCCAAACTCACTATTTCAGAAATCGCAGACAAACTCAACTTTTCAGAACCAAACCATCTGATGCGGTTCTTTAAAAATCAGACCGGAGTTACTACAGGTGAATTTTTAAGAGAATATCAAAAAGGTATCAATTCGTAATGTTTTGGTATAGTAGTAAAAAATAAACAGTGATAGCTTTGCTTTATAATTATTACAAACGATAAAATATATACATTATGAGTAAAGCATTAATTGTCATTGATATCCAAAACGATTATTTTGAAAATGGAGCAATTGAGCTTGTAAAGCCGATCGAAGCAAGTTTAAATGCTCGTAAATTGGTTGATTTTTTCAGAACCAAAAATTTGCCGGTAGTACATATACAGCACTTATCTGCCGATGCCAACCTACCTATTTTTGTTCCTGGGACCTTCGGTTCGGAAATTCACGAAAATGTAAAACCGCAGGATGGAGAAAAAGTAATTCAAAAGTACTATCCAAACAGTTTTAAAGAAACCGATCTGCTAGATTATCTGAAATCCAAAGGTATTACCGAAGTAGTCGTTACAGGTATGATGACGCATATGTGCATTGATTCTACCACACGTGCAGCAAAAGATCTAGGATTTGACTGTACTGTTATCGGTGATGCCTGTGCTTCGAGAGACTTGGAAATTAATGGTAAAACAGTGAAAGCCGAAGATGTCCATAATGCCTTTTTGAGCGCACTGACATTTTTCTATGCTAAAGTTCAAAGTACCGAAGAATATTTATCGGCATAAGATTTTCATAGAAACCAACAGTAAAACAATTAAAAAGCACTTAATACAAAGTGCTTTTTTAATTGCAGTTAGACATAATAAAGATATAATCAACCAGATCTAATTTCCATTACTACCTTCAGCAAACTCAAAACTACTTCTAGCATCATCATCCAATACAATATAGGCATTAAAAACTTTACCTGATTTGCTTTTCATACCTTTAATCAAAGATGTTTTTCCAGAACTAACAAGGCTTTCAAGATCAGAAATACTTAATTGTACTCCGCAAACCATCCTAAACTGAATCCAGTTACAAGATGAATCTCTACATTTAACCAGCTTATCCCGAATCAACAACGAACTACTTTTACATTTTGGACAAAGAAAATCTGGTAATTTCTCTTTCTTCAATTTAATCTGCAATAGTTCTTTTGTGACCAAAGCCGAATAGTCTTCTATCTCTATCTGAAAAGAATCAGCATCCATCTCACCATTTTCAATTTTCTGCAAAGCAATTTCCCACTGCGCAGTCATAGCTACATCTGCAATTCTAAAATCTTTGACCAACTCATAAACCTGCAAGCCTTTCTCTGTAGGAATAAGAGATTTCTTATTACGAAGGATATATTCGCGTGAAAACAAGGTTTCGATAATTGCTGCCCTTGTTGCCGGTGTTCCGATACCGATTCCCTTTAATGCCGAACGTTCCTCCATATCATCAATATCTTTACCTGCATGTTCCATAACAGATAAAAGAGACGCTTCTGTATAAAGCATAGGAGCTTTTGTCTGTTTTTCCAATATCTCTGCTGACTTAATCCGAAGCACATCTCCTTCTTTCAATCCAGGTAGTTCCGTCAAATCCGCAGTGTTATCTGAACCAACTTCATCAAAAGTTCCTTTAACAGCACGCCACCCAGGCTCAATAATTTTAGCTGTTTTTACGTCAAAATCATAATGTAATACTTGTAAATCCACATTTACCAACTCTTTGGTGCATACATCTGCAACCGATTCCAATAATCTAAACGCAATCATATCATAAACAGCATTTTCTTTAGAAGATAACGCAGAAGGGATCTTCTCTGTAATCAACAAACCATGGTGATCAGTTACCCGAAGATCGTTTACAATTCGTTTATTCAAACGCCCCAACTTTAATCCGGATATCACCTCCCGACAATCTTCCCGAACTGTCAGTCCACTAATCAGTTTAGGAATTTCCCCCCAAACATCTTCCGGAATGTATCTGCTTCCCGTTCTTGGATAGGTAATAAACTGTTTTTCATAAAGCTGTTGTGAGATCTTCAGCGTTTCATCGGCAGAAAAATTTAATAGTTTGTTTGCTTCTTTCTGCAATCCGGTAAGATCAAAAAGCAATGGTGGTTGCTCGGTAACAGTACGAGATTCAACTGATATAACTTCAACCGAACCACTTCGTTCAATAGAGTTGCATACCTGCTGCGCTTCTCTTTTTGTTTCCCATTTGTTCTTTGAAGTGCTTTTAAACGATATGAATTGTTTGTTGTGCAAAAGCTCAATCTGAAAATAGGGTTTTACAATAAAACTCTGATGATCCAAAAAGCGCTTACAGATCAGGGCTAAAGTAGGTGTCTGTACCCGTCCTAAAGAATAAACTCCATCACCAGCAGCCACACTAAGCGCTTGTGAAGCATTGATTCCAACCAGCCAGTCTGCACGGCTTCGTGACCGTGCAGCCAGATACAATCCGTCAAATTCAGAGCCAGAAACAAGATTCTCAAAGCCTTTTTTAATTGCTTTTTCGGTAAGCGAACTGATCCAAAGGCGCTCGAAAGGTTTGCTGCAACCAAGAAATTCATAAATATATCTGAATATCAGTTCTCCTTCCCTACCAGCATCCGTAGCAACGATGATACCCTCACTTTTTTTAAAAAGCTGTTCAATTACTTTTAATTGACGAACCGAATTTTTATCCGAAAACCATTCCTTTCCACGTTTTATTTTACGTTCGGTTAATAAAAAAGTATTGGGAAGGATAGGAAGTGATTCCTTATTAAATCCTGAAATACCATAATCCGATGGCATACCCAAACCAACCAAATGACCAAAAGCCCAGGTAACAAAATAACCGTTTCCTGAAAAATAACCGTCATTTTTAGTGCCGGCTCCAAGTAAAGAAGCAATCTCCCTTGCTACACTCGGTTTTTCTGCTATAACTGTCTTCATAGCTTAAATTTTCTTGCCTTTTTTCTTCCCTACTTCCTGTTTACTATCCTTAACCCCATCAGCCTCCTGCTCAACTTTCTGCTTCTGATCTTTAGGAACATTCTGTGACCGCTTCAAAGGTTCATTAACCTTATTGGTTTTCTCATTGGTCTTTCCTTCCGAATTCACGGCTACCTGTGTTTTAAACTCTTCCGCAGGTTTGGCTTTTTCCTTTACCTGTCCGGGAAACGCGAAGTCGGTTTTTCCCGTGTCTTTGTTAAAAGTGATATATCCCTGATAAGTCTGTCCTTTTTTGTCGATAAGACCATCAACATAAACCATTTCACCAGCCTTGAACTTATCGTGCTGCTGGTCGGTCAATTCCTTTCCCCTGAATACTTTCGGAGCTTCCCGTGTCTCGCCTTGACTAACGACATTCTGTTCACTGACCGTCTGTTTATTAGGAACACTTCGGTCAAACAAAAACTCAACATATCTTTTATCCGCATTAAACTGTACGGCAGCATCGAAGTCTGTTCCTTTCTTGGAAATCATTCCTTCCAGATAGAGCGGTTTACCGTCCAAAAGCGTCTGCTTTTGCACATCATCCAACTTCACTCCTTTGATTTCGTCGGGAACTTTAATCCTTTCCGCAGGAAGAGCTACCACTTCATTAGTAAGCCTATCCAGGCTGACAATCGAAGGAATTACCTCATTTGTCTTCGGATTTACCATATCAACCACCCTGCCCATATTTCCTGTCTGCAACAGATTCTTCTTATCCTCATCGGTAAATTCATGACCGAACAAAGGATACTTCAAATTAGGTTCCTTTCTGATTCCGTGGATGGCGATTACCACATCACCCAATTCATTTGTTTTAAGAGATAATCGGGCATCCATCCTTGCTTCTGCCGCACCAACACGCAGTACCAGCGGTACCAGTTCATTCGTCTTATAACCTTTTAAAAGTGGGTCGAGCATGTTTCGTTCAATCAGCTCCCGTTCGCTTAATCCTATGTCAGACATCATTTCCCAATCGATCTTCTTCGGATCGTAACGGTACTGTGTATCCGTACCGTTTTCCTGTGTTTTTGTTGTATTTTCCATATTGTTTGATTTTTCGTTGTTTAATTCTGGTTCGACTGTAACCGCGTACTTTTCTAATTTTTCCAAAGTAGAACCCTCGTTTTTATACAACCCCTTGTTCACCTCTTTTGCCAAATTCGTAGAAATATCCGCCGGCACCTTAAAAAAAGAAAAAGAGGTTGGATCCTTTAACTGGTTTAAAAAGTTTGAGAAGAAATTCGAAAACAGATCACCATGCTTATCAACACGCATAAACTGGGTCTGATTTCTTTTAATCGGGTTAACGGTCTGCATGTTACCATCTACATCAATACCTTTAACTGCCTTAACTTTATTATCTTCTTTGCTTTGTACAAGCAATACATCATCCGATTGTACCGTGCTCTTTTCATTTACTGTTTCATCATCCATGATTTAAAATTTTAAAATTGAATCCCAAGCTAAAAGAATAAGCATGTAATCATCAAGAATTGGCAGTAGCAGACCTTATACTTCTCTCTTCTTCTTTCTTTCGGCAACCGATCTTGAAAAACTGTCACGTATAACCTGCTCTACATCGGACCGCTTATAGTAAATCTTTCCGCTGATACTGTAGTAAGGAAGTTTTCCATCAGAGCGGTACCGCTGTAAGGAGCGGTTACTGATCTTAAGCATCAGCAAAAGATCCTGGTTATCCAGTAGTTCTTCTCCATCGACGGTTTGTAAACTGTTACTTTTTGCTTTACACAATTCGTCGATAATGTCAAAGCGTTGCATAATGCGCCTCATCCATGCAATAAATTCGTTTCTGTCTATATTCATCTTAGTATTTTTTAAAAAAACCGACCCCCTGAAGTTCACAAGACAAAACCATGGGGATCGGTACTGTTGCACAAGGCAAAATTGCGTCAACAAAAGCCCCTAATTCGCCAAGTAGCAGCCAAGCAGTACCCATGAAAATCAAAAAAAAACATTTTTATTTACTAAAAATCCCACACTTCAATTACCTTAAAAAACAAAAAATGCCCATAAAACAACTAAACGAAACAGTTGTTTTATGGGCATTTCCTTGGCAAAAAAGATTCAATCGAGATCCTTGTGCATGTACTTTTCCAAATTGGTCGTAAGCTGGTCCAAAAAATAAGTTTTGCTTCCCGAGCGGTCCTTCATGCGGTGGAAGGAATGATGCAGATCGCCAAGCTTTATTCTGAATGCCATTTCGAAAAGCACAGCTAACTTGGATATACCTACCCTGCCGTTCGAAACCGCACCCGATGCGTGCAGAGCATAAACCAACTCTATCAGCGCATTTTTGGAATCAGTCCAATAAATGTCCTTAGAATAAGCTTCCAACGAGATTTCGTCAGCCAGTTTCTCAGACTCGTCCGGATCCATCCGACGCAGCAGATACTGATACAGCAGGTCGTCAGAGATAATTCTGGAAACCTTGTAATCGTAGTACGTAGAAAACTGCGCATCCATTTCGAAAACGACACTATTCAACCCACCGTAAAATTCTATGTTACCCAAACGGAAAAAGCGGTCGTCCAAATCGGTGCGGTTGGCTTTGTAGTAGCGGTAAAAATCGGAAGAACCTGCATAATCCTTATATATCAGTTTTAATTGTTCCAACTGACCGGAAAAATACTTGAACAGTAATTTACCGTTAGGAACCGGACAGGAGGTTTCCATGCGGTAAACCTTATTGTAAAAAATGAGTTTCCCCAAAATCTGGGGTTTGATGTTCTTAAAAAAATCAATTTCCTGTTGTTCGCTGTCAAAACCAGAATCAATAACAAAATCTTTTAATTCGGCAAGCAAGTCTTTTAATAGAAGCGTCATGGAATAAGACTCTTCGATAATTTTAGAAGCTTTCATTGAAAGCCGCTCTTCTTTCTTTTTGAGATTGGAAAGTGCATCATGAAAAAAACGCTGTTTCATAAGTATTGCATTTAAATTAAGTATCAGGGGTTCCTTATTTAAAAAATACGTGCATGCAAACCATATCAGACTATATGGAACATAAAAAGGTTTGTAGAACCTTATGTAGCATCGCACATTACAGGCAGAAGAAAACATCCGGCTCATACCGGATGTAATGATGTTTAAAAATAAAATTAGAAATGATTATAAAACCTACTCAAAAGTGTGCAACAGGTCACTGCTGTACTGGTCTTTCATGCGGACATAAGCTTCGTTGTAACAAACAACCGCACCTAGCTTCTTCTTTTCAAATATAGCTGAAACACCAAGGTAAACTTTTGAATAATTCTGTTTTCTTGCGTACCATATCGTTTGAAAAAGCATTTGGCGGTAAAGATCCAGCCTGCCCTCAGGTTGCGGCTGCATCCCGATTAAAACCGGATTGAACGAATTGTTACTCTTGTTTATATAACAGAACATAACGCCAGCGATTTCGTCACTGCCTTTTTTTCTCAGAATAAGGAATTGCCAAAGCGGGCTTTTGTTCATTGCTTCAAACAGGCTGTAGTCATAGTCGAAATTATTAATATCGAGATTATTTGATTTGAGCAATCTGTAAAGTCCAACTGCCTTTTCCAGCTCGGAAGCATCGAGTTCGGACAGAACCGTAACATCGTAATCGTCCACATGGGGCAGCACTTCCGATCTGAAGTGGCGTCTGGATCTTTTGGAAAGAACCTGTTCAAAACCGTCGATATCATCCCAGTTAAAATCGCAAAACACAGCAGAGTGCGGCATCTCGATAACCAGATACCCACGTGAATGAGATACAGCACCCAGATATCCATTCCTTCTAAAATCCCGCAATACTAGTTTCTGACTGCTGCCTTTCTCGAAATCGTATTCCACGGCTTGAAAGAAAGCCCACTGAAGCATCCTTACCTCTTTGATATCCTTTTCAATATATGTATGGTTTCCTTCAGAAAAGACCGATCCCGTACTCATAACCTTTTCTGTAAGAAAATCTGGATCAGTTAAGCGAATCTGTTCTATTTTTTCAGAAACGGATGTATGCGACAGCATGTCTTCTTTCCACAAGGAAGAAGACGTATAGGTCAGCGCAACCACCTTTGCTTCAGCGTCGGAGACCGTGTAGTACCTGAAATCCATGTGGTTCGGATTCGATTTATCCAGTCCGGAAAAATAATTCTGTATAAACTGCACACCCTTATAATCAAACGCATTATCATCCAGCAGTTTATTCCAAAGATCTTCATCAAGTTCTTCAATCGAATCATAGGCTGAAGTTTTGAAAAGATCAGGTTTTAAAGGCAGCAGTTCTTCTCTCGCCTTAAAATCTGTTTTAAATATCCGGTTGATTTTCTCATAAGTATTGCCTGTTTCTACCAATGCTTTGGGGAAAATACTTTCCAATGCTTTTGCCAAACGTTCTATTTCTTTGTACTCTGTATAAATGGAAATGGTAATACGCAGGCCTGCCTTGTTTATCGGAACAGCAGGAAACAAAGCCGCATTCACATAAAACCGTTCACGGGCAAGCTTTCTCGTCAGCACATACGCCGTTTTAGGCAGCCCGACCGGTATATAGAAAACCGGCGTAACCCCGTCTGACATCAGCGGAATATTACAGGCAAGCAATGCCCTGTGGAATGCCTTTATTTTATTTTGAAGAATATTCTGCAGGTCACTGATTTCATGGCTGAGATGAATTTTTGCAGACGCGATAGCTGCTGCCACTGCAGAAGGCTCGAGTTGTGCCGAAAAAGTCAGCGGACCGCCGAAATTTTTTATTTTATCCATCAAAGCCGTATCTCCAGACAAAACAAATGCACCGCTGGCACCAAACGATTTGCTAAGAGTACTCACCAGCACGATCCTTTCAGGAATAACAGGCCAGTGACTCCGTATAAAGCCCGTACCATTCAAACCTGTCCAACTCATCCCGTGCACATCATCAAAATACAGGTATAGGTTTTTATATTTTTCCATCAGTTCCTTAAGCTTGCTGACAGGCGCGCAGTCACCATACATCGAGTAGATACCGTCAGCCATGTACCAGACCTTCCGGTACCTATTTTTAAAACCAGCCAACAGTTCCTCCAGCTGCTCCATGTTGTTGTGACGTATCATGTGTATCGGGATATCGCGTAACTTCAGATTCTGGCAGGCACTCTGAACACTCCAATGCACCTGATGGTCCAAAATTACCGCATCTTCATAACCAACTGTATGCGGTATCACACCAATATGTGCCAAGGTACTGTTTTTGGTCACTACAGGAGACTGTCCGTCGTACATCTGCTTCAGCAGTTCTTCAAGTTCCGCATACAGCGGATGTGAGATATAGGTTTTGGAAAGCGGAAACTGTGTACCAAAGTTCTTTGCTGCATCTGCTGCAGCATCCTTCAGCCGCTCATCCTGTTCCAATTTGAGATATCCCGTTGTAGCAAAGTGTATAAGTTGTGCACCATCCACCGTAAGACGGTCACCTTTCAAAAAATTACCTTCCGCATACTGATGCAGAACTTTAAATGCTTTTGCGCGTTCAATACTGTCATTAATTGTTTCCAGCGGGTCGTTGTGATTAATTCTTGCCATAATGTTATATTTTTTATGACCTAAAGTTGCTAAAAATAAAGCGATTAGCGATTATCGCAACATAAGATAGTACCGATTCCCTATGTAATAATACCGATCCCCTATTTTTTATTGTATAATATATATTTTCAATAGAAAATTAATTTTAATTTTATCTATTATAATTATTTTAACAAAAAACATCCCCGCCATGCCAACAAATTATGAAAATGACTTTGCTACTTACGAGTACAAAGACCAACTGCTTTACGTAAACTATAAAGAAAGACTGTACATTGATTTCGAAGCCGCTTGTGTAATCGTAGATGACCGGTTAAAGTTCCAATCCTATCAATCGTGTGCCATCGTCTGCAATGTCTCCCATGTAGGTGATGTTGACGCGGATGCCCGTGAATACCTTGCAACTTATGGTTCCAACTTAGCCAAAGCCGTTGCTATGTATTCCACTACCCACACCATGCGTAATCTTGCAGATCATTTTGTGACGATCAACAAACCTATGGTTCCCACCAAAATATTCGATAATCTGCCAGAAGCAGAAAAATTCGCAAAAATATACGTCTGATATGATACAATTCAACTGCACCGAAGAACGCTGGCGAAACTTTATAGACCATATGGTAGAGCTTGCAAAAGGCAACCTCAACAACCGCCTTGAAATAAACCATGTAAACGATCATCTTGAAACCGGTGAAGCCATGTTAAACTGGATAACAGACGAATGGAAACAGCGTGTATTACAGATGACCTTTACAAAACCAAGTGAAGCCCAGAAATTCATCAATCATTTTCAAATTGTTCTGGACAAGGATCTGGTGATCCAGTCTTCAGATACAAGCTTTTTACAATATATGGGGATTGAAGATGAAGACTTCCTCCTGAAAAATCTGAGCGATTACATTAAAGAATCGGATAAAAAACCATTTTTAAAACACCTGAAAAAACTGAACCTTCCCTACTCCTCCAGCGCAAAAACACCGTCAATTGAACTGATGGAAATGAAGTTTATGTATAGTGTGAAGAAGCTGGTACCCGACTCTGGTTACGTACTGAACCTGTTCCAAATACAAATGGATGCTAAATACTTTCGGAAAGGCTTGTCAAAAGAACCAAAGGAACTTGTCCGCTTTCAACAAAAAAAGATGTACCGGGACCGGGTAGCCGATGTGAAGAAGCACATAGACCATATGCCGCTGACCGAGATCCTTATATTAGAAAACGTATGTAAAAAGTATATGGTAAATAAACTACAGCTGAAAAAAGGATTCCGGGAGCTTTACCAATGCAGCGCGTACGACTATTTTGTAAAAAGAAGGATGAAGCACGCCCACCTTTTAATAGAAACCAGTACCATTTCACTTAAAGAAATATCTCAGATGGTCGGCTATGCACAATATTCGACATTCAGCGAAAAGTTTTATACCATCTATGATATACGTCCTAAAGATTTACGGAAACTGCGAAATGAAAATGAATCTTCTGAAACAGACAAATAATGCCCCTAAAAGCACCTTAAAGTCTTAAAATTAAAAATAATACCGATTAACTATGTAATAATACCGATCGCCAAATTAATAATCATTTGAATTTCAGAATTTTACAATACAAACATAAAACATTTGTATCATGCTTAAAATTCTACCATTCATAAAACAGGCAGTCATATACTTCTTCATTATACTGTTCGTATATGCAGCAATAAGCAAAGTAACCGACTTTGAAAATTTTCAGGTACAGGTAGCACAATCACCCCTGCTTAGTGCTTTTGCAACCGTTATTGCATACGCCACCGTTATTGGCGAACTGATTATTGCTATACTTTTATGCTTTTCAAAAACAAAAAGACTAGGACTTTACCTGTTCTTGGGAATGATGACCGCCTTTACTGTATATATTTACCTTATACTGAACTACAGTCCGTTCGTTCCATGCTCCTGCGGCGGTATCCTTGAAAAGATGGGATGGACGGAACATCTGCGGTTCAACCTTATTACTACAATAGTAGCGGCTGCACTTATACTCTACAAAAATACAACCAAGGCTAACATACTATATACGCTAGGAACCATAATAATAAGTACCGGAATTGTTGTATTACTTTTCATCACTTCAGAACACATCATGAAAAGAGAAAATCCTTTCGTAAGAAGATTTCTACCACATCATATAGATAAAGCAGAGTATCTGGATCTAAATTTAAACTCCTACTACATAGCCGGGCTGACAAATGACACCATTTATCTGGGTAACTATACTGCTCCGCTACTGATAACTGCAATACCTACCAACCTCAGTACTAAAGTAGAACATCAGATCAGATTGGATGAAACACAGCGCTCGTTCCGCAGCCTTACAATCCGTGTGCAGAATAATGATTTTTTTGTAAGCGACGGTACAGTTCCAATTATTTATAAAGGAAACATCAAAAATTGGACTGCAGCTAAATATATGGAAGAAAAGGTCTATTTTTCCTTACTGCAACCACTAGAAGGACAAAACCTATTATTCTGCAGCCAGCTTGCAGGAACCGGAGAGAATGTGCTGGGCAGATTTACTGTTGGAGAACGTACAACATTTGAACTCTATGAAGATGTATTGCAAAAACAGATTGACGGAATATTTGATACCGACGGACAACTTATTAACGATTCTAAAACCAATCAAGGGATTTATACCTACTACTACCGTAATCAATATATGGTATATCAACCAAACAAAAACAGCTTTTCTAAAGGAAAAACTATAGATACAACAACCGTCGCAAAGATTGCAGTCACAACGCTTGCCAACGGTGAGAAAAAGATGAGTGCACCACCACAGAAAGTCAATTCAAAAACATATGCTTACAACGGTCTTCTTTATATAAAATCTGAACTAATGGGTAAAAACGAACCAAGAAGCATGTGGACTCAATCAAGCATCATTGACGTTTATGACTACAACAAAGACGAATACAAATACAGTTTTTACGCATACGATAATGAAAAAGACAAAATCAAAGAGTTTGCAATAAATGAAAACTATTTCTTTGGGCTTGTTGGGAATTCTATAGCAAGATATGTCATAAACAAATAAAAATTTATAGTTGATTGAGGCAGCAGATAAACGCCGGATTCATGCAGGGGCAAATTGTTTCCGGTACTGCTTCCTTTTCTAAAACGAGTATAAAAATAAAAAAACTATCGGCCGATAGACAGGGATAACGGTTGAAAACCTGTACAAAAGAGTAGACCACCAACTTAATTAATAATTAATATTATGAGAACAAATTTCAAAAAAGCTATAATGCCACTTGCAGTAGTGGTGTTAGGCGCAGCGGCAGCATTTGCAACAAATGCGGCAAAACAGAGTACCAAAGCTGAAGCTACCATGTGGGGCTATCACTATGACAATACGCGACCTGTAGGTCAAAAATGTGTTCCTTTAGAGGTTGACTGTAATACGGTTCAGGGGCCAATCTGTACGATTGCCGGTGTTACCTATTACCAATCTCCGATTGAGAGCGCAGGTCTACAATGTTCTTTTGCACTTCGTAAAAATAATTAAAAAAAGAGGGCTGCCTAGTGCAGCCCTTTCTTTAACCAATCAGGTAATTCGTTACCTTTCAAATGGTAATCGAAATAGGATCTAATTTTTCTACTAACATCAACTCTGTTTTCAGGTTTTAAAAGTTCATGTTCTTCACTAGAGTAAAGAATCATATTCACATCCTTATCCAAACGTCTCAAAGCATTGAACATATACATGCTCTGTTCCCAATTCACCGTATAATCTTCTTTCCCTGTTATCAATAGTAAAGGTGTGGTTATATTCTGCACATGGTAAATCGGAGAATTAGCAATATATTTTTCCGGTATTTCGAAAAAGCTTTTACCCATCCTGTTTTGCTGAGATTCCGAACGCCAAATTTCTGACCTATTCCCTTCCCTGCTGTAAACAAAATACCTGTTTACCAAATCGGAAACTCCTGCACTTGAAACAGCAGCCTTAAAACGGTCGGTCTGTGTGATGATAAAGTTTGTCTGGTAACCTCCGAAAGAATGTCCTATAATGCCGATGCGTTCCTTATCAATCGGAAACCTTGAAGACAATTCATCCAATACTTCACTTACGCATGCTACAGCAGATATACCGGGATTTCCAATTTCATAGAATATATCAGGCTCTATCACAAAGTAACCAGCATCAGTATATTCCCTGAAATTAACGGTGATTGCATTGATTTCAGCAGGCGATACATATCTGTGTTGCGAAGGATATTTCTTTTCATAAATACTTACAATTGCAGGATACTTTTTCGTTGTGGAATAATTCTTAGGAAACCTTACAATACCGCCCCGCACTTCACCCTCTTTATTTTTCCAACTAAAGTACCCGGACTTTATCTGTGCTGCATCCTTATCCCAACTGTTACTCTGGTAGATTTCCTGTTCGTGCCTTTTGTCCAGATCATAGAGGTAGAGTGCCGGAGGTTGCGAAGCTTTCTGCTTAATATAAGTAATGAAATTTCCGTTTCTCAAAATACTGCTGTATTCGGCTTTATCGTATAAAAGTGTTTCGACTCCCTTTCCCGGTTTCCATAATGAAATCCCCTGTGTGGTATGCATATCAGAAGACCACTTAATTATCAGCACGTCCTTGTTTTCAATTTCATTTGCAGGGTACCAGGACCACTGTTTGGAAACAGATGTATAGTTAGATTTATCGATTCTATAGCGACGTCCCTCTTCCCGCCCATTAGTGTCCCTCTGGAATTTACCGGTTACGGTATTAAAGATCCACAGATCATGGGTATCGTTAAACAAGAGCTGGTTTTTACTATAAACTACCGGGACTCCGCTTAAGGCATCAGATGTAAATTTGTAAAATTCGCTCTGATCATCATAAAACCTACCGTTCGATCCCAAATTTATATGGTGTGTGCTTTGGTTTTTATCATTGAAATAATACCAGTTATTATTATAGAAATATATTAGAAACGGAAAACCTTTAAAACTAAAAACCGAACGGTTGTTACCGTTAAATCTACCTACAAAAACACCTGGGTTACCAACAGTATCTAATTTATAAACACTGATATCCGGAAACAGCTTCGTCTGGTCGTTATTGCCATACACTTCGTAAGCGTAAACCTCATCGTTCTCGTCAATCTTAAATTCCATCCAACTATTTTTCTTGTAGTAGGAAATCCATGAATTGTTTTTAAGATCTGCTACGGCAAGATGTGCAGGCGCTTGTTTCTTATACTCCAATACAGGCATCTGCTCTTTAAGAGATCCATACCAGATCTGTGCATCTGAAGAAGCAGCTTGATCTGTATAATCAAAGGGTTTTACACTTAATGCAATACGATCATTACCTAACAGCCTTGCTTTATGAAACAATGTATCTATAACGGTATTGTCTGACGCATTATACAACTCCCTGTCAAAAACCTCAGTTACACCCCGGCTCCCTACCTTGAAAACCTTCAGTTTATTTTTATGTGTTCCCATTAGGTACCAATCCAACCCTTTTTCGTGAAAAAGGATCTTTTTAAAATCGATTCCTGTACTATCGCGTGCCGCAACTGTGTTAAGCTTGCCTGTTTTTAGTTGGAACACTCCTAACTGCATTTTTGCGTTTACAAAAAACAGTGTTTTGTCTGAATCCCTGTAATCGTACAGCACAACATCGTGAATAATTCGCTGTTTACCTGACTTCAACTTTTTAATCACTACCGTTTTTTGTTTTAAATCTCCAAAAACCAGTTCGTCCGTTTCAGAAGCATAACCAATTAACTGCATATTTTGAAGAGTATCGATACTTTTAAGGGCGAAGTTTACGATGTAGCACTTCTTATGATGTCTGTTTTCCAATACAGCAAACCTATTGTTAAGAATTGTTTCATGGGCAATTCCGGTAAAACTGAAGGTATGCCGGTTACGGAGATCTTTAATATAAAATGTATCCTGACCGTCAACAAATAACGAGAATGCCACAACAGATCCGGAAGCATCCAGCTGCCTGTTACCAAGCTCTTCAAAACTGCCGGTTATTTGCACCTGACCCCACACGGGGCAGGATGCAAAAACCAAAAAACTAACAATATATGAGAAAACTATTTTCATGGGAATGCAATTAGTAACCCGGATTCTGAGGTAAAAGGTTCGGATTAAGAGTTATTTCATTTTCAGGCAACGGATAAAATTTAAAGTGTTGCTGCCATCGAGGCTTAACAGCAGATAGGTCTGAGAGCCTGTTTAAACGTTTCAAGTCGTAAAAGCGGTGGCCAAACTCACAAAAAAGCTCCACTCTTCTCTCCTGTAGTACGGCATCTACTGCTTGCTGGGTATTGCTGAAAACAATATCATCCAAACCTGCCCTGCTTCTAAGTACATTGAGCTTTTCACTACCGTTTTGCAAATCACCCTGCATTACAGCCGCTTCGGCAGCGATCAAGTACATCTCCTCTAAGCGCACTACTACCGTATACTCTGTTGTAGTAGCCGACATTCCCCTAACCTTATATTTGAATGCATGAGCATAATCCTGCGTTTCACCTACCGTTTGTACCCAATGCTCCTTACGCCCGTCACCTGTTTCAAAGGATTCAAGAAGTGAAGGATTCAGCCTGAAGAACGGTGCGGGCACGGCGGTGAAGATATGATAAAAAGCTTCAAAGGTATTGAACCCGGGCATCGTAGGTTTAAGCTGCCAAATCGCACTTTTGCTTTCCTTTTTAAATACATCTTCCAATGGTTCAAGATCGTACGTTCCGTTATCGATCACCAACTGCGCATAGCTTCGAGCCTGTTCCCATTTATCTGTGTAGAGGTACATGCGTGCTAATAATGCCTGAACCGTGCTTTGATTGATTCTAATTCTTTCAGGTCCCGGATAAAGAGGAATCAGCAATGTTTCTGCTTCTTCCAGATCGCGGATCGCACGCTCCATCACCGCCTGCACCGATTGTTTTTCTATGGTTGAATTTATCCTGTAGTCTATTGAGGTAACAAAAGGTACCTCTCCGAATGTCTGCGTAAGGTAAAAGTGCATCAATCCGCGTATGGCAAGCGCTTCGCCTTTGAGCTGATTGCTGAGGTTTTCGGAAATTCCCGTAGAAGTTTCCAGTGATTCCAATATATTATTTACCACATAAATCTGTTTATAGGTTTTGTTCCATAACTGTCTAACCGCATTACTGCTACCGGTTACAGAACCTTCATAAAAATTCTTAAAGTCTGTAGTACCGCCAATAGTCGCTTCGAGTTCATCGGTATAACATCCTGAAAGAATGGGATTAGAAGTAAGCATGCTGCCAAGGAAACCATCTTCCAACAGCAAGATATAGGCACTGTTAACAGCTGCCACCGCTGTTTTATCATCATTAAATGTCTGAACAGCATCCACCTGATCTTTAGGTGTGTCCACTTCCAGAAAATCGCTGCAGCCCGTGTAAAGCATACATAGTGTAGCTGCTAAGGTTATTGTTTTTTTCATGCGAAGTCTTTTAAAAATTAATTGTGAAACCAAGTGCAATGGTTCGCAATGCAGGCAGATGACCGATTAGTGTTTCCGGATCGCTCCCTGAGTAAGAAGTAATAGTTAGCAGGTTGTAAGCCTGTAAATAAGTTGAAACCCTGACGTTGCTTTTCAGCAGTTCGGTAAAGTCATAATTAATTTGAAGCGATTTCAGCCTCAGAAATGACGCATCTGCAATAACCCCGTCGCTCATCATGAAATTGTTGAATGCCTGGCTAGCAGCTCCATTTGCTTCTGTAGCGGGTTGCTGATAGAATGCATCAGGATTTTCGGAAGCATAATAATTTCCGCCTACACTTCGCTGGTTGGTAGCAACACCAAGCATCACATGACTCTGCTCGGGCGTGTATGCTTTTTGTACGACAAACTGCCACAGCATATCCAGAGACCATTTTTCAAGCCTTATTTGATTGCTGATTCCTCCAAAAAGAGTTGGTGCAAGATTTACTATCGTAGTCCGGTCATTAACATCTATTTTACCATCGTTATTCACATCATCAAATTCATACAGACCTGTTTCCTTATTAACGCCCAGCAAACGGTATACCTTACGGATGCTTGTAGGCTGCCCTATTTCATAGCGGTTGGAATAAGTTGATTCTTCCAGATTGGGAAATGCAATCAGCTTATTCTTAGGAAGACTCACGTTTACATCTGTTTTCCATGTAAAACCGCCTTTTTCTACATTAACCGACCGCAGTGTAAACTCCCAACCCCTATTCTCTACTGTAGCAGCAAGGTTTGCCTGTAAAGTACTGAAACCTGTTGTTCCCGGTAACGGTACGCCTACCAGCTGGTTTGAAGAGCGGTTGCGGTACCATGCAGCAGAAGCCGCAAGCCTTCCGCTAAAAAACTCCATTTCCATAGCAGCTTCCAGCTTTTTATTGTTTTCCCAGCTGAAATCAGGATTATACAAGCGTAAGGGATCCAATGCTATCTGTCCGTCGTATTTATAGTTAGCAAGACCCAACGTATTCAAATACTGGTAATCACCGATCAGGTCACTTCCCGATGTCCCATAGCTTGCACGCAGTTTTCCGAAACTTAACCATGAGCTATCTTCAAATATTTTTTCACGGCTGAACAACCATGCACCGCCCGCAGCAGCAAAGTTTCCAAAACGGTTATTTGCCCCGAAACGACTTGAACCGTCTCTACGTCCCGTAATATTCAGATAGTACCTGTTGTGCAGGCTGTAATTGATCCTTCCAAAAATGGCAGTATATCTGTAAAGAGTTTCTGTATCGTTCAAAATATTCTGCACAGCCGCACTTTTGGTATTCATTATAAAATCGTTCGATAGAAAGTTGCTTGCCTGCAATCCGAAATGAGTTTGTTTACGCTCTTCGAACGTACTTCCGACAAGAAACTCCCACCTCGCGTTTTCAGAAGAAGCTGAATAATTTGCCGTAGGTTCTATGATCCAGTTGTTGCGGTTGAATTTTGAAAGCATCACAGAAGAGTTTTCGCTTGTCATTCCCCATGAAGGGTTCATAACCGTAGAAGGAAGCGTACTTAGCTCTTCCACACCGGCACCGCTGATGCCACCCTGTATGCCGAAGGAAAAGTTTTTAAAAGGCTTGTACGAAAGTTTGACGAGGCTCGTTAGTTCATCTGTATCCGATATATATTTTGCATTTAATTTTGCCAACGGGTTTTCAAAGGTGTTGTTTTCCCAATTCAGGTTTCCATCCTGATCGTAAAGTGCAGGCGCATTAGGTGCCTGATAGACAGCAGATGCAAGATCAGTCGCCATCAAGTTGTTTTTCTGTATGCTTTTTTGAACATTTCCCTGAAAATTAAACCTGCCGTCTTTAGACTGGTGGTTAACATTAAGCAAAAAGTTTGTACGCTTGTAGCCAAAATCACCAGGAAATACCGTACCGTCTTTTCGATGTGAACCACTCATAAGATAGGTAGTCTGCCCTGATCCGCCACCCACTGAAAACTGTGTACTTTGAGACATTGCTTTCCCACCGATGAATTCCTTCTGCCAATCGGTATAACGACCTGGATCCCAGGTGCCGTTAACATCGTACGCATTAGCCGGGTATTCTGTAATACCGTCATTTGCGTAGGCATCACGGCGCATCTTCAAATATTCTTCGGTATGCATAAGGCTCATAAATCTTGCAACAGTACTTACAGATGTGACAGACTGTACAGAGAATGTTGTTTTATCGCTACTGCCTTTCTTGGTGGTAATAAGAACTACACCATTAGATCCCCTAGAACCGTAAATTGCCGTAGCATCGGCGTCTTTCAAAACTTCAATGCTTTCAATATCATTTGGATTGATACCGTTTAACGGGCTGACGTTACCCGAAGGAATGATTCCGCCCGATATATCAAAGTTTGATACAGATTGCGAAGGATATGGTACGCCGTCAACGATATACAGGGGCGCATTACCCTCGGTTCGTAAACTGTTGCGCCCCCTGATCTGTATATCGAAGCCGCCGCCGGGGGTACCGCTGCTCTGCGTAATGTTCACCCCTGCCATACGTCCCTGCATTGCGGCCAGCGGGTTGGCAACTGGTTGTTGACCAATTTCCTTCGAGGTTATCTTTGAAATGCTTCCCGTTCGTTCTTTGTCCTTAACACTATAATAACCGGCGTTAATGACCAGTTCTTCCAAAGTATCATCGTCTACAATAAGTGTAACGTTAAGCACCTTGCCCGAAACCCGAAAAGTCTGCGTTTTAAAACCTATATATTCAAAAACCAAAAACGAATCAGAAGAAACTTCCAAAGAATATAATCCCATTTCACTGGTCTGGGTACCATTATCGGTGTTTTGCTGCCACACGGTCACGCCTTCTATTGGTGTACCGTCGGCAGTTTTTACCACGCCGCTTAGAATTGTTGTTTCCTGCGCGTGTAATTTGTTGCTGCTAAAAAATAGTAATATGAGCAACACCCACATAAGGGGTACAGCAAGTGCTGCAAAAGTAAAATTTTTCATACTTTTGTACTGTTAGTTAATATTCCATTAATTAATAAACCTATCTCCCTGACACGAGTGCCAACTTAACTCAGGGGGATTTTTTAATATTTAACCAATCACTTCTTTCTCATTTTCAAGAATAATTAAGAGCGCAGACACATAACCCCCGCCGTTTTTTAACTATGTAAAATCAACTAATCTAACTACATTAATATTTATCTATTTATGGTTGGAAGTTGTTATGTGCTTTGCCCTACCTACATGCTAACTTTTTGTATTATGATTGGTTTTTTAGCTTTGAGGATTTTATTTTAAAAAAAATTGATCGCGTGCGCGCGTTTTCAAAAATTCGCTTCTCGTGATAAGTGAGCCCACGCCAAGATTTATTTTATGACTATAATATACCAATACGCAAAACGAGATATGAAATTTTAGTTTAAAGGTTAAACGACCACAAAAAATAATATCTTATAAATATTAGTGCCTGTACACAGCACCATAACCGGCAAAAAGTTGAGTAAAAAGCATATAAAAGGCGTGAAACTCAACAATATCAGGCTCTGAGGTACTGGTATACCGCGCAACAGATAAGTGAGCTCACGCCTAGGTCGTGAGCTAATCTACTTATCATCTCGTTGCTTTAAATTACCAGTTTTCAGAGCGAGACTCTAAGCAATAGCTTTAATGTTTTCTATATAAAGTATTGCGAAATTACAATTATTACGTAATCTCATGAACAAATATAAATAAAAAAATCAATATACCCTACAGGGTATGTAAAAATATTTCAAAAGAATGCAAATTTACTGTACGTCTTCAAAGTAAATTAGACATTTAAATATAAAAACTAATTTAGTGTTTAGTTTATAAATTTATTAATTTTTGTTGGTTGTACAATTGTCTTCTTTTCT
>JAVXSC010000006.1:19510-37778 GCA_036643355.1 Myroides sp. | reverse complement strand
AACAATAAATAAACCTGCTAAAATATAAAGTAGTGTTAATGCCATAGGGTGTTTTAAATAGCTGCAAAAATACTTTAAATGTTAACGAACTACAAGTTTAAAAATTAAATAATATTTACTTCGGGGTTAATTTCAATGCCGAATTTCTGCAAAACAGTTGCTTGCACATATTTAGCTAAATTAATTAGTTCTTCGCCGGTTGCGTTGCCATAATTAACCAACACCAAAGCCTGTTTTGTATGTACGCCGGCATCGCCCTTGCGATAGCCTTTTAAACCAGTTTGTTCAATTAACCAGCCCGCAGGAACTTTAACTAGAGAATCGTTTACAGGATAATGTGGAATATCCGGATTTTTTTCTAATAATGATTGATACAAAGTTTTATCGATCACCGGATTTTTAAAGAAACTTCCGCTGTTACCAATTTCTTTTGGATCGGGTAATTTAGACTGACGAATTGCTATTACCGCATTGCTAACATCTTTAATTGTTGGGTTTGATACATTCATAAGATCCAATTCCTGTTGAATGGCTCCGTAAGATGTATGCAGAATATGTGGCGCTTTTTTCAGTTTAAAAGTAACCGATGTAATAATGTATTTGTCTTTAAGCTTGTTTTTAAAAACACTTTCGCGGTAACCAAATTCGCAGTCGATATTTGAAAAAGTTTCAATTTCCAAAGTTTCCAGATTCAAAGCAGTTAAGTTGTGAAAAGTATCTTTAATTTCCACGCCATACGCACCAATATTCTGAATAGGAGAGGATCCTACTTTACCGGGAATCAGCGATAAATTTTCTAATCCGCCCAAATTTTTATCAACAGTGTTCAAAACAAAGTCGTGCCAAATTTCGCCCGCTTGTGCTTGTATGCAAACAAAATCATGGTCTTCGTTTACAACTTCAATTCCTTTGGTATTTAAATGTAAAACCAGCGCGTCCACATCTTTTGTAAGCAGCATATTGCTTCCGCCGCTTAAAATAAACAAAGGCAATTTGTTATTGTTTTGCTGAATGACCTGTTTTAACTGATCTACCGAAGTAATATCAACAAAAGCGGCTGCATTTACACTGATGCCAAACGTATTGTAATTTTTTAAAGACTGATTGAACTGCATAGCTGAAAATTTGTACAAATAAACGAAAAACCCTTTTTGTTTAGTTAGATATTTTAAAAATTTCGTAATCTAAATTGGTCGATTTTACAATAAGTTCCGTTCGATCTTCATGTGTATCAGTAATAAAAAGCTGACCAAAAGTGGAGTTGTTAACCATTTCAATGATCTGCTGCACTCTATCGGCATCCAGCTTATCAAAAATATCATCGAACAATAAAATAGGCAATACGCCGCTTTGTTTTTTTATAAAATCGAACTGTGCCAGTTTTAAAGCGATCAATAAGGATTTTTGCTGACCTTGCGATCCGTATTTTTTAATGGAATGTCCGTTGATTTCAAACAATAAATCATCTTTATGAATTCCTACCGATGTATATTGCAGCACGCGGTCTTTCTGTAAAAAATCAGTAAAAAGATCCATTAAAGGTTTTTCATGCAACTGACTTTCGTACTTAATTTCTACCGATTCGCTGTTACCTGTAATCTGTTGGTGGTATTTTTGAAAGATCGGATTAAATTCTTCAATAAATTCGCTTCGTTTCTTATGAATTTCCGTTCCTAAATTATGAAGTTGTTCGTTGTAAATCGTTAAAGTATCAGTTTCGAAAACTCTGTTTAACGCAAAATATTTCAATAAAGCGTTGCGTTGCATTAACACTTTCTGATATTGAATCAATTGTTGCAAATACTGATTGTTTTGTTGCGAAATTACCAAATCAATAAACTTTCTGCGCGTTTCACTTCCTTCCGAAATCAAATCCTGATCGCTTGGTGAAATCATTACCAACGGAATCAAACCAACATGATCGGCAAACTTATCGTAAATTTTTCCGTTGCGTTTTAAAACCTTTTTTTGTCCTTTTTTTAAACTGCACACAATTTGTTCGCGCTTGTCGGTTTTGTTAAAAGTACCTTCAACCACAAAAAAATCTTCGTTGTGCTTAATATTCTGCAAAGCCACCGGATTAAAATAACTTTTGCCAAATGCCAAATAATAAATAGCATCGAGCAGGTTGGTTTTTCCCTGACCGTTTTTTCCTACAAAACAGTTTATTTTTTTAGTAAAATGAAGTGTTTTTTCGGGAATATTTTTAAAATTAAGGATATGTATTTGCTCTAAATTCACAAAAGCAGTTTTATTAATTGAATTAAAAAGCAAATTTCTGAAAAATATCTAACAAATAGACTTTTAAATTTAGATAAAAATCCTATTTTTGCGCAGATTAAAATTCTTACATCGTTATGGCAACATATAATAAAAGAGGTTATAAACCAGAAAAACCAGAGGTAGAAAAAGAAGAAAATGCGCACCAAGCGGTGTTAAACGATCATAGTGAAACCAAAGAAGTTTTTAGTTCTTTAGATTCATCGGCAAATAAAATAGGAAATTGGTTTACATTAAACCAGTCAAAAGTATTTTATGCCATTGGCGCATTGGCTGTTGTAGCGGTTGGTTATTTGGGATATACTAATTTTATTTTGGAGCCAAAAGAAGACGAAGCTGCAAACGAAATGTTTCAGGCACAGCAATATTACGACCAAGCTATTAACGGACAAGCAACAGATTCTTTATACAATTTGGCTTTAAACGGTGGTGAAGGTAAAATGGGCTTTTTAGGAATTGCCGATACTTACAGCGGAACAAATGCAGCTAATTTGGCGCATTACTACGCAGGAACATCATACCTTAATATGGGTAAATTTAAAGAAGCAATTCAGCATTTAGAGCAGTTTAACTCTAAAGATTTGTTCTTAAAAGCAATGTCGTTAGGTGCAATTGGTGATGCATTTGCAGAATTAAACCAACAACAAGAAGCTTTTGAATTTTATAAAAAAGCATCAGAACATACTCCAAACGATTTTTCTACACCGCGTTATGCTTACAAAGCAGGCTTAATGGCTATTGAATTAGGTAAGAAAGACGAAGCGTTGAAATTGTTTACCAATATTAAAGACAATTACAAAAGCTCTGTAGAAGCTGCAAATATTGATGTTTATTTAGGAATGGCTCAATAATTATGGCTACAGCTAATAAAAATTTATCAGAATACAACAAAGCCGATTTAATTGATGCAAAAGATTTAAAAATTGGTTTGGTTGTTTCGGAATGGAACGATAAAGTTACCAACGGTTTGTTTCAAGGTGCTTACGATGTATTGATTGATTGCGGAGCGAAACCTGAAAATATTGTACGTTGGAATGTTCCGGGAAGTTTTGAATTGATTTTTGGAAGCAAAAAAATGCACCAGTTAGAAGAGTTTGATGCTGTTATTGCCATAGGTTGTGTGATCCAAGGCGAAACAAAACATTTTGATTTTGTTTGCGAAGGCGTAACACAAGGCATTAAAGATTTAAACTTAATCTACGATGTACCTACCATTTTCTGTGTACTTACAGATAACAACGAACAACAGTCGATCGACAGAAGTGGAGGAATCCACGGAAACAAAGGCACCGAAGCTGCGGTTGCTGCATTAAAAATGATCGCATTAAATAAATAATACAAAAGCTCTGAAATTTTCAGAGCTTTTTTGTTTTCTAAATTTAAATGAGTATTTTCACAAAAAGAACCATATGAAAATATTTTATTTAGCTATTCTATTTATAGCTACTTCAACTCTATCAGCACAAAATAAATTTGAAGAAAAGATAGATAATCTTCTGCAAATTGAAGTAGCAGTTTTACAAGAAAACATTCCAATACTTACCGTAAATAAAGATGATTTGTTAGAAACATTTAATCATCATTTTCAAGAATCACAAAATAAGTTTGATGTAGTTGGTATTAAACAAGAAAAGGTTGCTGAAACAAATTACTATTATTTACAGCTATCAAACTCAAAAGCGAATAGAAACGCAGTTGTGAAATTAAAAGCAGTAAATAACAAACTGATGTTTGTTAAAGAAAGCGGAGTAAGAGTTTTTATTTGCGAAGGTTACGATGAGTGTTATCCACGTTTTAAAACGAATGAAGAAGGTGAAATGTATTTTAACTGTCGAGATATTGAAGCTTGTGTTAATGAAGAATATGCAGAGAAGTATCCTTGTGCAGCTACTAAAGGTGCAATCTTTTATTAGTCAAGAAATTTCAGAGCTTTTTTGTTTTCTTTAACTCTCTGCAAAGGATATCAGTAAGCAAATTCCCGTATAAAATTGTATTTTTGTAAATCATTAAAAAAGTACAATAATACATGTCAAGCGTTATACGTTTATTGCCCGATCACGTTGCCAACCAAATTGCCGCCGGCGAAGTGGTGCAAAGACCTGCATCGGTAGTTAAAGAATTACTCGAAAATGCTGTAGATGCAGGTGCAACTGCCATTAAACTGGTAATTAAAGATGCAGGTAAAACGCTTATTCAGGTAATTGACGATGGTAAAGGAATGAACGAAATTGATGCGCGTATGTGTTTTGAACGTCACGCAACATCAAAAATTTCCATAGCCGAAGATTTATTTCAACTACAAACAAAAGGTTTTCGTGGCGAAGCATTGGCATCAATCGCTGCAATTGCGCATGTAGAATTAAAATCTAAAGAACATGCTGCCGAATTAGGTACACACGTAATTATTGAAGGCAGTAAAATTGTGTCGCAAGAAATTGTTGTGGCTCCAAGCGGAACATCGTTTTCGGTTAAAAATCTGTTTTTTAATATTCCTGCCCGCCGAAATTTTCTTAAATCAGATCAGGTAGAATTACGCCATGTCATTGATGAGTTCGAGCGTGTGGCTTTGGCGCATAACGATATTCAGTTTACGTTTATAAACAACGGCAGTGAAATGTTTAATTTGCCGGCATCTAATTTTCGTCAGCGAATTGTAAATGTTTTCGGCGGAAAAACCAATGAAAAGTTGGTGCCCGTTCAGGAAACAACCGAGATTGTTGAGGTTCATGGTTTTGTTGCAAAGCCCGAATTTGCTAAAAAGAGCAGGGGAGAACAGTTCTTTTTTGTGAATGATCGATTTATAAAAAGCGGCTATCTGCATCATGCCGTTACAGCTGCTTTTGAAGGATTGTTGAAAGACGGCACGCATCCGAGTTATTTTCTGTATTTAACGTTGCCGCCAAACAGTATCGATATAAACATCCACCCGACAAAAACCGAAATTAAGTTTGACGACGAACAAGCTTTGTACGCCATTTTACGTGCTACAATCAAACACAGTTTGGGTCAGTTTAACGTTTCACCGGTGTTGGATTTTCAGAAAGATGGTGATTTAGAAGTTCCTTATAGTTATGAAGGAACAAAATCTAACGAACCAACGGTTGAAGTTGACGCATTTTTCAATCCGTTTGAAAGTATGAAAGCGGGAAGTAGTTTGGTAGGACAAATGGGTTCTGGTTTTAACCCGTTCGAAAGTGTTAAACCAAAAACTTCGGGAAGTTCCTTTCAAAGCAATGCATCGTTTCAAGATCGAAAACACAAATCGGGTGGTTGGGAAACTTTGTACGAAGGTATTTCAGACGCAAAAGAAATCATTCTTACATCGGCAAATCATCAGTTTGATGAGGAAGTAATCACAGGATCTTTGTTCGATGACGATGCTTCGCAACCTACAAATCATCAGCAATCGTATCAGTTTCAAAAAAAATACATCATCAGTCCCATAAAATCGGGCATGATTATTATAGATCAGCGCAGAGCACATCAGCGAATTTTGTACGAACATTACATGCGTTCGTTCACGGTAAAGCAAAATGCAAGCCAGCAGCTACTGTTTCCTTTGTCTTTGTATTATGGTGTTTACGAAATGGAACTGCTTAAAAATTTGGAGAATGAACTGGTTCAGATGGGATTTTTATTCGATGAAATTTCTAACGAAAAAATTGTAATTTTAGGTATTCCGGTGTCGATTACAGAAAGTGAGGTTTCTATTGTTTTGGAAGATCTTTTAAACGATATGCAAGACGATGCTCCCGCTGATGTTGATATTCTGCACGACCGAATTGCAAAATCGCTGGCACAGAGTTTGGCGGTAAAAACCGGCACGTATTTAAGCGATAAAGAACAGGAAAATATTGTAAACAGTTTGTTTGGATGCGAAGATCCGCAAACATCGCCCTTTGGCAAAACTACTTTTATCACCATGAAGGTAGAAGATATTGATAAAAAATTTATGTAATGAATCAGATTACTCCAGTAGTAAAACAATCTAATTGTTAACGTTATAATATTTTTAGCGGCATACTTTTTTGTGCCAGTATTGAATGGTTATTTTCCATTATACTACATCGAAAATCCAAATTTTAAAATTTGGCAACCCATAACGCACATGTTTATGCATGGTGGTTTTTCACATATCCTATTTAATATGTTTGCGTTGTATTCGTTTGGATCGGTGTTGGAACAAATATGGGGCGGAAAAAAGTTTATACTTTTCTATATTTTATGTGGATTGGGAGCTGCCGCTTTGCATACAGCAGTTAATTATTGGCAGTTTCATGAAGCTTACAATGCATTAATAGAAAGAGGTATTAGTCAAGCAGATATTAATTATATTTTACAAGATCCAAATAGATTTTATAATGATATTGATGTAAATACTTTATCAACATCGTTTAAAATTCCTGCTGTCGGTGCTTCGGGAGCCATTTATGGTTTATTAGTTGCGTTTGCTTTTATGTTTCCAAATGCAGGATTGGCTTTACTTTTTATACCTGTTCCGGTTAAGGCAAAATATTTTGTGCCTGGAGTTTTGGTTTTAGATTTAGTTTTAGGATTTAACGGTGCTGCTATTTTTGGATCAGGCGGAACAGGAATTGCTCATTTTGCACACATTGGCGGAGCACTTGTCGGCTTCTTGTTAATGTGGTTTTGGAAGAAAAAACAGTTCGATCAATTTCGTTGGGATAAATAAAAGATCATGAGAAAATTCGATATTAAAAATATTGCGGTCGAAATTAAACTTCTTATTGTTGTAAGCGTAATAAGCCTTTTTGTGATGCTTATGAAGTTTGCCGATGCAGGTTTTTATAAGACGATTGTCGAGCAATTGGCATTGTTTAGCGACTTTAAAATATTTAATTATCGTATTTGGCAGTTTTTAACGTACAGTTTTCTGCATGCCGATATTATGCATTTGTTGTTTAATATGCTGATGCTGTATTTTTTCAGTCAGTTATTTTTTACGTTTTTTAATTACAAGCAATTCTTAAAAGCCTATTTTTTAGGTGGTATCGCAGCCGGAATTTTTTACTTTTTAGTAGCCAATATTTTTGACTTGCAAAGTTATGTTGTAGGAGCATCGGGAGCTGTAATGGCGGTGTTTTTTACTGTTGTAGGATATAATCCGAATATGCGTGTACAACTGATTATTTTTGGAAACGTTGCAATATATTACATCGCGATAGCGTTTTTAGGTTTTGATTTGTTGCAGTTGTTTTTTGATAATGCCGGCGGAAATTTGGCTCATATCGGCGGAAGCATCTTTGGTTTCTGTTATGGCAAATGGTTAGGTGGATTTTCTTTTAGCAGCCTTAAAAAATCAAAAACGAAAACCAATTTACGAACGGTTCATAATAAAATCAATCAAACAAAAAATAATTCGACAGATAATAGCGTTCAAAGACAAATAGATGTTATCTTAGACAAAATTAGCAAATCGGGATACGACAGTTTAACAAAAGAAGAAAAAGAGTTTTTGTTTAAGCAGAAATAAACTTATGAAACAGTTAAAATGGTTTAATAAAATAGCCTATATTTTAAACATAATGTTGGTTGTGCTAACATTGTTGGGCTATTTATTGCCGTCTATGGCGCCTAAACTGTTTCCGTTTTTGTCGGTTCTTACCCTAATTTTACCCACACTTTTAATGCTAAATCTCGTGTTTGTAGTGTATTGGGCAATTCAACTTAAAAGACAGGTTTTTTTATCGATTATCGTTTTTTTGATCGGATACACGTTTTTTACCAAATTCTACAAGTTTACATCTAAAAATGAAGAGGTCGTAGAATCAGACTTTACCGTTTTAAGTTACAATGTTCGATTATTTAATCTGTTTAATTGGATGCCGAACGAAAATGTTGCCGAAAATATCAAACGTTTTATCGAAGAACAAAATCCGGATATTATTTGTTTTCAAGAATATTCCAAATCGGCAGATTATGAGTTAGACGATTATAAGTTCCGACACATTATTATGCACGGCAAAAAGATCAAAACCGGTCAGGCAATTTTTTCTAAATTTAGAATTATTGATGAAGGAGAAATTGCCTTGCCAAATTCAGATAACAACGTAGTTTACGCCGATATCGTTAAAAATAAAGATACCATTCGCGTTTACAGTATTCATTTGCAGTCTGTAAATATTAGTCCGGATATTAATGAGATCGATGAAAGTAAATCTAAACGTATTTTTAACCGATTAAGTGAAGCATTTAAAGTACAACAGTTACAATCGGAATTGATCCAAGCACACATGCAAGATTTTAAAGGACATAAAATTATCTGTGGTGATATGAACAATACGGCATTTTCGTATGTGTATAAAAACATTATTGGTGATATGAAAGATGCTTTTGTTGAAGCAGGTAAAGGTTTTGGGAAAACCTATAACTACAAATATTATCCTGCCCGTATTGATTATATTTTGGTTGATGAGGTGTTTGATGTAAAAGAATTTAAGACCTTTAAAGAGTTTAAAAATTCAGATCATTTCCCCATAATGGCTCGATTGAATTTTAATAAAGATAAAAAAAACTAGCTTTAAGCTAGCTTTTTAGTTTATCTAATTCATTGTCTATATCGTTCATGAAAATTTCATCGAAACGTTCAATATAAGGTTCGTTCATCTTATCGTTTTGCAGGTATAATTCTTTAGCCTTTAAAAAATGTTGTTTTGCTTTTTCTTTATCATTTTTTAAAACATAAATCTGCCCGGCATAAAAGTTTAATTGGGCTTTTACACTATAGGGCATACTTAATTGTTCTTCTAAATAAAAAAGCGATTTGTCTAAATCATTCAATTTAAAATAACTCCGTGCCAGATAGAAATTAGCTAGAAAGTCATCTTTGGGATTTACACCTTGCTCTTTAAGAATGGTAAATAAGTAATCAAAATTTTCAATTGCTTTTTTATACTCTCCCAATTGATAATATGCCTGCGCCTTTAAAAGCAAACACGATTCACCATGGCAACCTTTGTAAGGAATTTTACTTATTTCTATAACTTTATCAACATCTTTAATGGTGCTTTCGTAATCACGGTAATAATACAACATACTCCACGCTTTATATTCTAAGGCTGTTGTTTTTCCGTTTGTAGTATCTATTGCTACGGCTTTGTTAAGCATTTCCATAGCTTTTATGTGCTCGCCCGCTTTTTTATAGGAGTAAGATGCTCGTTGCATATAATTTACATGATCAGGAACCGCCAGTAAAGCACTGTCTTTGTAGATTCTATGCATCTGGGAAGTTTGATAAACCGTTTGCGATAAATCATGGTATTTATCAGCCAGCTTAATACGTTGTTCTTTTGAAAGATGTTCAAACGGATTCGATTCTTGCGAATATGAAGTGTGGCAAAATCCGATAAAAATTAAAATGTTATATAAAAAGAATTTCTTTAAGGCCATACTTCGGTTATTTTTCCATTAGTAACTTTAAACATAAGAAAACGATGTGTATCTGTCTGAATTTTTTCAGGGAGATTCCATTCGGTGATTTTACTTATTCCTTGTATTAAATGTTTGATTAATTTTGGATCGTACGATGCTGACTGATACTTGGTATCCATTTGTTCTAAACCAAATCTTCCCACTTTTCCTTCGCAGTTTATGGCAAAATGTATGGTTATAAATCCGTTTCCTTTTGTTGATGGAGCATCTTTAATTAATCGTTTTAATAACGCATTGTTGCCATGTGTATATTTAATGTCAGGTTCATAGTTATAATATTCATACGGGCGACTATCTAAACACATTTTAAAATTTGATGAATTGATCTCTTGATTTTTAACGGGATTTACTGTGTAAACATCAACAATCTTCTTTGTTTCGGCATAATGAACGAAAGAGAATTTGTCTTTTTGAAGATTTGTTAATTGATACCAACGATTGTTAAGTCTTAATTCACCATTATAAAAACTAAAAAAAAACTTATTATCCGGAGCAAATATCTCAAGATTTGAGGTTTCTCTTTCGCTATAAAGAATTTTATTGTTTAAACTATAAGTATAAGTAATTTCTACATTCGATGAATCTAAAAAATAAATTTCACGCTGTATTTTTAAATCCCGATTAGGAATCATTGCTACCTTATCTAATTCAGCTGTATATCTTTTGCCTTTAATTTCTCTTACTTGATCAATTGTAAATTCAGCATTTTCTACTTTAAAATAATGATAATCTTGTTTGTATTCATCTGAAGTATAGTAAAGTGCTATTTTGCTATCATTAGCAATCAATTTAATTTTTAAGTCCAATGTATCTTTTTCAAAACTATGTAATGACATTGCATTGTATCGACTTTCATCATTTGAAAAAAAATAGAGTGAATCGTTGTCCTTTTTTATAAATTGTAAATATGCTGTATTGAAATCTTCATTTCGATAGCCCGCAACATACAAATCAGTTTCGGTTTTGGTTTGTGCCCAGCAAAAAGTAGCTGAAATAAGAGAAAGAAATAGTACTAGTGTTTTTATCATTTTAATCAAATAAGTGTTTGAACGAAAATAGGAAGTAAAATTTTATTAAAACTCTTTTTTAACAAATATATAAGTCTTTTGTATGTAAGCAAAAAGGAGATTTCAAATCGAAATCTCCTTTTTTTTATTTTATCAAAGTTTGTTTTTTCAAGTAATCAACTGCATGTCTTCCTTCGTTGAAAAGCAAATCTAAAATACTTAAATTGTTCAGAAAACCGTGTTTGTCATTAAAAACCTGTATGTAACTATCAAAAACGTTATCGTCTTTTTTACCGTTAGCAAGGTATCTGAAATCGGTTTGAGAAGGTTCTTTAAAATATTCGTCGGTTTTTGTGTACGGAATTTTAATTCCTAAACAATCTGTTACAATTTCATGGATTTCCAAATTCAGATCCATTAAAAAAGAATGCTTCTTTTCAAAAATCGGACGAATATCATCTTCAAAAAACTCAAAATAAGGCGATGTTCTGTAACCGGCTTCCAACGATTTAAAGTGTTGTTTCTGCCAGTTAAAATCGTTTTCTATTTTAATGTCGCGGTATTTTTGATTTGGTTCTGTACTGTGTTTAACCGGTATGTTTAACAATTGCAAACCGTTTGCGCTGTAAATGTACATACGGTTGCGGTTTGTTTGTTTCTGGAAATTATCATCTGCCTCAAATACCACAGCATCAGCTTGAAGCATCGCTACAAAATGACTGACCGATGGAAAATAGGTGGGATGTACTAAAATACTCATTAATATTTATACTTTTTTGCCTTGCGTTTTTTAATGAAGCTGTAACCTGTCCAACCCACTAAAATAATTACGAAATAGATGAAGAAAGAGTGTGGTTTGCCTGTGCCGTGAACGGTTGTAAACAAACGATCCCAACGAATTTTATCGAACAATTTGCCCATTGGAACGTTAGGATCCATACTCATCCAGATGAAAACTGGTTTTCCTACAATATGATCTGCAGGAACAAAGCCCCAATAACGGCTGTCTTCTGAATTATGACGGTTGTCTCCCATCATATAGTAATAATCTTGCTGAATGGTATAAGTTGTTGCAGGTTGATCGTTAATAAAGATCGATCCGTTTTTAACTTCTAACTTGTTGTGTTCGTAATCGGTAATAATTCCTTTATATAAAGGCAATGTTTCGGTTGTTAATTGAACAACTTCTCCTTTTGCAGGAATATGTAAAGGGCCTAAATTGTCGCGATTCCATGGTTTGTTATGAGGGAAAATAGCCAACATATTTGTTTTGAAAGGATGAAACTCTGATCCTTTCTCTACGTTTCTTTTTACTTCTGTTATTGATGAAAGTTGTTTTAAACGTTCAGCACCTTCTTCAGTTAAAGCAAAAATTTTGTAGGTATCTGTTGATAATTGCATTGCACCATCGGTAACGCCTAAATCCTTCACTAGGAAATTTACGTCTAACGGAGCACCATTTGTTGTTACATCATATGAATACTGAATTTTAGCACGATCGCCTAATTCTAAAACCTTATTGTTTATGTATAAAACTCCGTCTTTAATTTCTAAATTATCACCTGGTAAACCAACAGTTCTTTTAACGTAGTTCGATTTTTTATCCATCGGTTTGTCAAAACGTTCCGTTCCTCTGTATCCAAAATACGGAATAGTATCAACAGGCCAGTTAAAAACCATAATGTCGTTGTGTTCCGGTTTCTCAAAACCAGGAAAACGCATTTCAGGTATTTGTGGAAATTTACTGTACGATTTTACTTTTGCCAACGGAATAGTATCGTGTACCATTGGAAAAGCAATTGCAGTTTGCGGAACGCGTGCACCATAATTAACTTTACTTACAAAGAGGAAATCGCCTACCAACAAGGTTTTCTCTAACGATGAAGTTGGTATGGTAAACGGCTGTATAAAAAACGTATGAATAATGGTTGCAACCACAACAGCAAAAAGTATAGAACTTACGGTTTCACCCGCTTCGGTTTTTGGTTTTATGCTTCGGTTTTGTACATAGCTAACGTTTTCAAAATAGTTCACGTAATACACGTAAAAACCTAAAGTTACAACGCCTAAAATGGTATCAACAGTTGAATTTTTTCCGAAACTACGTAAGGTTTCAACCCATACAACCGGAAACATGATTAAGTTTACAATAGGAATAAACAATAGAATAACCCACCATTTTGGTCGGTTAATAATCTGCATTAAAACAATTGCGTTATAAACAGGTACTGCTGCTTCCCACGCTTTTCTGCCTGCTTTTACGTATAATTTCCAAGTGCCCAGAAAATGTATTACCTGAACTGCAAGGAAAAATAAAAACCATTGTGTAAATGTCATAACCTAAATATTTTTAACGAAAGTAATTTTTTTTGACTAATTAACCTAAATTCAAAACATCTTTCATAGTAAAGATGCCTTTTTTGCCTAAAATCCATTCGGCTGCAATTACAGCACCCAAAGCAAAGCCCTGACGTGAAAATGCGGTATGTTTTATTTCTATTTCATCAACAGCTGATTTATAAAAAACACTGTGTGTTCCCGGAACATCTTCAATACGTTTGGCATCGATATAAATTTCGTTATCATTTGCATTGTCCATTGTCCACTGCTTGTAATCAGTTTCCGAAATGATTCCTTGTGCCAATGAAATGGCTGTACCGCTTGGTGCATCTAATTTTTTTGTATGATGAATTTCTTCCATCGATACATTATATTCTTTAATGTTCGCCATTAATTTTGCCAGATACGAATTCAGTTCAAAAAATAAATTGACACCAACGCTAAAGTTCGATCCATATAAAAAAGCTCCGTTCTTTTCTTGGCATAAAGCAGTCATATCGTTATAATGTTCCAACCAACCTGTTGTACCGGAAATTACCGGAATATTTTGATTAAAACATGTACTTATATTTTCTGTTGCCGCTGTTGGAATACTAAAATCAATCGCAACATCGGCATGTTCCAATCCGCTGTAATCGTTGTCTTCTGTTTTTCTTAAAACTATTTCGTGACCACGTTCCAAGGCAATTTTTTCAATTTCTTTACCCATCCTTCCGTAGCCTAATAATGCTATTTTCATAATTAAAATCTGTAACTTACGTTAACGTTAAAGTGGTGTTGGTTAATTACGGGATTGTATTCTAAATTAGGTTTAAAAGATAAATCTTCATCTACGTTAAACTGCTGTAAATGCGCATCTACATTGGCATCAACAATATTTAAAATGTAAATTCCAATAGTAATAAACAATGATAAATCGCGGTTTCGCTGTGCATTTCGCTGTACGGTAACCAACTGATCTTGTGTATAAGAACCTACTTTTGGATTGTCTGTTCGATCTATACCGCGCAAGCGCAATTTATATTCGTCGCGGGCAGCAGTGTATTTTTTTTGATTGTCAATATAAAAGTACAGACTGGTTCCCATTCCGCCATAAACCAAAGGAATTTTCCAATAACTTTTGTTGTAATACTGACCCAGACCTGGTACAATTGCCGAATAAAAAGCCGCTTTAGCCGGAGCCAAAGGATTTAATGCCTGTGCGGTTAATTTGGGCATTTCGGGCTGAACTACTTTTAAGGTATCGTTCTGTGCCCAAACAGTTCCAAAAAACAGACAAAAAACAATAATGTATAATTTAGAAAACACTATTTGTTTAAAAGTTTAATGATACGTTCTAAATCTTCTGCCGAATGAAAAGGTACATTGATTGCGCCCTTACCGTTTGCTGCAATTTTTACATCGACTTTAGCGCCAAAAAACTCGGTAAATATTTTTCGTTGCGAATCGGAAATCGTGTAAGTGATTTTTTTCTTAACAGGAACACTTCCATTATTCAACAAACCTTCCTGATACGCTTTTACCAATGCTTCGGTTTCGCGAACAGATAAATTTTCTTTGATGATTTTGTGGTAGATATCCGTTTGTGCTTCGTGATCTTCAATATTAATAATTGCACGACCATGACCCATAGAGATAAATCCGTCGCGGATACCGCTTTGAATTATTGGGTCTAAACGCAACAAACGCAAATAGTTGGTAATAGTCGATCTTTTTTTACCAACACGATCGCTCATTTGTTCTTGTGTTAGCTGAATTTCGTCGATCAATCGTTGGTACGACATCGCAATTTCAATAGGATCCAAATCATGGCGCTGAATGTTTTCAACCAATGCCATAACAAGCGATTCGTTATCGTTTGCAATACGAATGTACGCCGGAATTGTCTGTAAACCTGCCAGTTTTGACGCACGTAAACGTCGTTCACCCGAAATTAATTCGTATTTGTTAAAATCGATCTTACGAACCGTAATTGGCTGTATAACACCTAATTCTTTAATAGATGTTGCAAGTTCCTTTAAGGTTTCTTCGTTAAAATTTGTTCTTGGCTGAAAAGGATTTACCTTGATAAAATCCAGTTCCAGTTCAATAATATTTCCAACAACTTTATCTGCATTTGTATCTTCTATTGATTTAATATCGTTAGAAGGATCTTTTAAAAGTGCCGATAAACCGCGACCTAACGCTTGTTTTTTAACTGCTTTTGCCATTAGTTGTTAGGGTTTTTCTTAATAATTTCCTGTGCCAAACTCAAATAGTTGCTTGCGCCTTTACTTGCTGCATCGTAATTAATGATGCTTTCGCCGAACGACGGAGCTTCGCTCAATTTTACGTTACGCTGAATAACGGTTTCAAAAACCATGTCGTTAAAATGCTTCTGAACTTCATCAACCACCTGGTTCGATAAGCGTAAACGAGAATCGTACATGGTTAAAAGCAATCCTTCGATATCTAAATTCGGGTTGTGAATTTTCTGAACACTTTTAATGGTATTCAGTAATTTTCCTAAACCTTCCAAAGCAAAATATTCGCATTGAATAGGAATCACAACAGAATCTGCAGCCGTTAAAGCATTCAATGTTAGCAAACCTAACGACGGTGCACAGTCAATAATAATATAATCGTATTCTTCTTTAATCGAAGCCAATGCCTGTTTCAGCATGTACTCGCGATTTTCTTTATCTACTAATTCAATTTCTATAGCAACCAAATCGATATGCGCCGGAATTAAATCAACATTCGGAGCCGAACATTCCAAAGCAGCATCCTGCGGTAATACCGTATGCTCTAATATCTGATAAGTTCCTGCTTCAACCGATTCAACATCAATACCTAAACCAGAAGTAGCATTTGCTTGCGGATCGGCATCAATCAATAATACTTTCTTTTCTAAAGCACCCAAAGATGCGGCTAAATTAACAGAAGTGGTGGTTTTTCCCACACCACCTTTTTGATTCGCTATAGCAATGATTTTACCCATTTTTTCTTTACAAAAATTTGAAGTGTAAAAATACAATTAATTATCTTAACTAAAAATGCTAAATATATTTTATGGTGTCTTTTTAAGACGATTTTGGCTAATAACCGTGTATTACGTTTAAATTCAATTTATAATAACATACTAAACATTTAGCGTTCACGTTAAATTAACATTAATACGCTACCGCTGACCCTTTAGCAACGGTTTCAATTTATATATTTGCACCTTTAAAAAATAAAAATGTATTTTAAAAGATTGATTTTTATTGTGTTATTTGTTTGTGGAACATGTTGTTATTCACAAACAGATTCATTGACTTTTGAACGAAATTCTTTTGAAATTGATGATCTACCGAAAGATACTTTAGCGGAAACTGAAGTTTTTGCCGATTCCCTATATACACTGCCCAAGAAAACACCGGATATTATTCGAATTACCGATGCTTTTTTATACACGCTTTCATCGCCTGTTCGCTGGCAGAAAGATGATCTGTTGACTTTTGGAGCAACTTTGGGCGGAACGGCATTATTGTCGCTTGCAGATAAACCTGTGAACGAATTTATGAACAGAGATCAGGGGAAATTTGTCAATAAATTAGGCGATTTTGGATACCGAAACGGAAAACCTTACGCGGCAGTTATTGTTGCAGGTGGATTTTATGCAACCGGTTGGATTATTAATGATGAATGGACAAAAGAAACGGCTGCGATACTAACAGCAGCTTACGCAACATCGGGTGTTTTACAAACTGCCATGAAAAAAATTGTAGGTAGAGCAAGACCAACAGAAGGTTTTGGAAATTACGAATTTAGACCTTTTAGAAATGATCCGGGATTTAGTTCATTTCCTTCGGGACATTCGCAAATTGCTTTTGTAACCGCATTTGTTTTGGCAGAAAGGGTAGAGCAGCCTTGGTTAAAAGGACTTTTTTATACTGGTGCCGCCGTAACCATGGCAAGCAGAATGTACGCCAACGCCCATTGGGTAAGCGATGTGGCTTTTGGTGGGATTCTGGCTTATTTTTGTACTAAAACGGTTATTAAACGTTTTGAGCAAACGAAATACGAAAATCCCTGGGAAAAATATCAGAAGAAACACATTACGTGGAATTTTTCTGTTACAGGTAACGGAATTGGTGTGATCGGGACTTTTTAGAAAGTTATTTGAGCTTTTTTATCATAAAATTTAAAAATTGATCTTGTTGGTTAATAAATAAATAATGTGAACAATTGTCTTAAATTTTAATCGTAGCTCCAACCTTTGTCTATTTTAAGGATTTTTCCAGTTGAGTCAAAATATATATTTGAGCGATACCACGCAAAATCACTAATTGCATAACTTTCATTGCTTTTTCTTTTTAGATAGCCATCATTTGTATAAGTATATTGAATTCCATTCGATATAGTATCTTTGTTAATAAATAAAGGCTGTCCAACAGTTTTCACTACTTCTTCTTTTGTGAAATTTGTAGTGATTTTATCGAATTTTTGAGGTGTATAATTTTCTGCAAATTCAGTATCGATATATGGATCAAAAATATTATAACCTTCCACAAGTGAAAATCCTCCAAGCATAAAAACATTATAAACTGTAAAAAACAGTAAAGCTAAACTTAATGTTTTATATAGTGCTCTCATCTAAAAAATATTGGTTGTAAAGCTGGATATAAATAACCACATATAAAAATTAATGAACTCAGTCCGAATGAAATATCAAGGCTGTTTAAAAAAGCAGTTTTTCTATCTTTTTTTGACCATACAGATATTGTTATTGAAATTACTAATCCACCAATTAAAATTATTACGAGAGGGAAAAAGAATATATCACTGTGTGGACGCAAAGAACTCATAAAAAGTACGAATGCTACTATTGTTGTAATTATACTAAAAGTAAGTTTTAATACATGCTTCATCTAATTCATAATTATTTGTTTTCTTAATTAGAACAACGCATTTTAAGCTGTTTTTATTATTTACTCCCTTTTGCTTTTATCATTTGTTCCAGCATATCCCATAATTCTTTCGGGATATTTTCCAACATATTAAATTCGCCGGCACCTTGCAGCCATTCGCCACCATCAATGGTGACAACTTCACCGTTTATGTATTGCGAAAAATCGGAAACCAGATATGCAGCTAAATTTGCTAATTCCTGATGATCGCCTACACGTCGTAACGGAACTTGTTTGGTAATATCAAACTGATCTTTT
>JAVXSC010000006.1:0-19500 GCA_036643355.1 Myroides sp. | reverse complement strand
TTTAATTCACCAGGTAATAATCTGTCCCAAGCGCCTTTGGTAGGAAAAGGTCCTGGAGCAATGGCATTCATGCGTATTCCGTATTTTGCCCATTCAACCGCCAAACTGCGTGTCATTGCTAGCACACCGGCTTTTGCAGTTGCACTTGGTACCACATAACCCGAACCTGTCCAAGCATACGTTGTAACAATATTTAATACCGTTTTGTTTTTCTCGCCTTTGTTAATCCAGTGTTTTCCTAAAGCAAGCGTACAGTTTTTGCTTCCTTTTAAAACAATATCAATAATGGTATCAAACGCATTTGCAGATAAACGTTCGGTAGGCGAGATGAAGTTACCCGCCGCATTGTTCAGTAAAACATCAACTTTACCAAACGCCGACAAAACCTGCTGTAACATACTTTCTACCTGATCGTAATGACGAACATCACAAGCAATTGGTAAACATGTTCCGCCAGTTTGTTTTTCCAGTTCGGTTGCGGTATTTTGTAGTTTTTCAATATCGCGAGAAGTTATTGCAACTTTTGCACCTAATTCTAAAAAATAGGTGGTCATGGCTTTACCTAAACCGCTGCCACCGCCTGTTACAATAATAACTTTATCTTTTAACGCATTGTCGCGTAACATTTTTTGAGAAAAATCCATACTTTACTATTTGGTTGATAGGTAAATATACAAAAAAGTATGCGTGCATATAAGTTTTTTTTACTACAGATTTAAATTTTTCCACAGATGCACGGATGATTATTTAAAACCTTGTGATTAACAGAAAATACAAGATCTTCGTCAGTTCGAGCCTGTCGAGAACTTATAATAAACAACTTCTCGATACGCTTCACTACGTTGCGCTACTCGAAGTGAAGTTTATTTACATTCAAGAAGCCTGTGAACCTTATAAAGTTATTATCGCATAATTTTGATCTAACGGATGTAAATTTTCTAACAAAGTATCAATCATTCCTTTACCATGATCTACATATAAAGTCGAAAAATTATCAATGCGTTCTTGCAGATTATTGTTTGGAAACAAAGCAATTTTCAAATCAAGCATTCTGTCCAATTGATCTTGATTTTTTAAACGCTCGGCTTTAAAGTAACGTTTTTCTAAATTTTCCAAGCCTTTAATCTGTTTGGCTTCTTGCGCATTTACCGCACCAATAAACGATTTATCGGTTTGTAATGTAACTTCTTTTAACGCCGTAAACTGTTGTTTTAAAAACTGTTTCTGTTGTTCAAAATCGAAAACATGTTGAGCAAAATCTTTAGTTTTCTTTTGTAAGAAATCATCGGTTTTTAAAAATAATTCTTCCCAAGAAAGATTTAATTTCTCCCGTTTTTGATTTTGTTTTTCGGTTGCCAATAAAACAGAATTTCTCAGCAAAAGCATTGGGAAAGTTATCTTATGTAAAGTAAAAACTTCTTTCAGCTCTAGCCAATAAGCCAATTCGCCACCACCGCCAATGTAACATAAATTCGGTAAAATAATTTCCTGATACAACGGACGCAAAATAACATTCGGGCTGAATTTCTCCGGATTGGTATCAACCAAAGTCAACAATTCGTCTTTTGTAAACTGTATTTCGGTATTTAAAACTTTGTAAAAATCATCTTCAAAAACAATACGTTCACGCAAACCGTCTTCAATAAAGAACAAATTAATTTCGCGCGGATTTACCTGAATAATGTAATCCTTTAAAATAGCATAACTTTTCTCGACTTCCTTAAAAGAAGACTGATTATTCAATTCTTCCTTAATATGCGGAATAAAAAGCTGTTTTAATGCATTATTATCACCATCAACAATAACCAAGCCTTGGTTGCCAAACAATTCATTAGCTAAAAATCGGGTAGCATCGGCTAAATTGTTGTGTTTTAAATAAGCATTTTCAAACAAAAGGGTAAGCTCGTCGGCATTGTTTCCTAAAGGTAAATGCTTTTTGAATTGATCAAAAACCGCCTGTAATCCATCGGTATTCAACCTGCCAACCGGACCCGAAACCTCTTTGTTCCATTGAAATTTCTTTCGGTTAAAATTAAAATAATTAATCTCATCAAAATCATGATCTTCCGTAGCCATCCAATAAATCGGCACAAAATCGTATTCCGGATACGTCTTTTTTAATTCCTTACACAAATTAATTGTAGAAACAATTTTGAATAAAAAATAAAGCGGTCCCGTGAATAAATTCAGCTGATGCCCAGTTACAACAGTAAACGTATTGTTGTTTTTAAGGTTGTTGATGTTGGTTTGAGTGGCAGCTGTTACCGAAAAGTTTTTATATTGATTTTGCAGGCTGTCTGCAAGTATCTGTCTGTTTGCTGAAGGAAAATTAGCCTGTTTCTCTAAAATCTGGTCTTTAAAATTTTCTATGGAAGGAAAACGGTTGTATAAAGTGCTTAACTGATTGCTTTTACAAAGATAATCAATCATTAATTTAGAGAAATAGCCGGTTTGTTCGTATGGAATTTGGAACATTTATCTGATTTTTTTCAAATTTAGTAAAATACTAAAACCGTTGCACCATATAAACTATAAATTATTGGTAAAATTAGTGCGCTACATTAAACGAAAATCTTACCGAAAACCGACAACTAAATTGTACTTTTGCCTAAATTTTCATTGTTTGGAAACACAGATTTTATTAGTTACACCGCCTTTTACGCAACTGAACACGCCTTATCCCGGCACGGTTTACCTAAAGGGATTTTTAAATACAAAGAACATTTCTTCCTATCAGTCCGATTTGGGAATAGAGGTTATTTTGAAGTTGTTTTCCAAACAGGGATTAATTGATTTGTTTGATTTTATCGATCGATCTGATCCGGTTTTAGGCGAGAATTCCCAACGAATTTACGCTTTAAAAGACGATTATATTCATACGGTAAATTCGGTGATTTCGTTTCTTCAAGGGAAAAATCCTACATTGGCGAATGCGATCGTTCAAGACGATTTTTTACCGCAGGCTGGTCGGTTTTCGCAGTTAGATGAGTTGGATTGGGCGTTTGGATCAATGGGATTTCAAGACAAAGCCAAGCATTTTGCAACGCTTTATTTAGAAGATTTATCGGATTTTATTATTGAAACAACCGATGAAAATTTCGGTTTCAGTCGTTATGCCGAACGTTTGGGAAGATCAGCCAATTCGTTTGATGAATTATTCGAAAAGTTACACAGCGAACCGACCTATATCGACCAAATCACGCTTAAAAGCCTGCATAATTTAATAGAAAAAACAAATCCTAAAATTGTAGGCTTTTCGGTTCCTTTCCCAGGGAATTTGTACAGTGCGTTTCGTTGTGCGCAGTTCATAAAACAAAATTATCCGCAGATAAAAATTGTTATGGGCGGCGGTTTTCCAAATACCGAATTGCGTTCTGTGTCTGATGTCCGAGTGTTTCAGTTCTTCGATTTTATTAATCTAGACGATGGCGAAGCTCCAACCGAACAACTGATTTGTTATGTAAATGGAGAAATTTCGGCAAACGAATTAAAACGTACTTTTTTGTTACAAGATGGCAAAGTTGTGTATATGAACAATCCGCTCATTCACGATTACAAACAAAGTCAGGTTGGTTGTCCCGATTATACCGATATCGACTTATCTCAATATATTTCGGTGATCGAAGTGGTAAACCCAATGCATCGTTTATGGAGCGATGGTCGTTGGAACAAACTGACGATGGCGCACGGTTGTTACTGGGGAAAATGTACGTTTTGCGATATTTCGTTAGATTATATAAAGATTTACGAGCCCATTGCTTCCAAGGAAATTGTTGACCGAATGGAACAATTAATTGCCACAACGGGCCACAGCGGTTTTCATTTTGTAGATGAAGCAGCGCCACCGGCTTTGATGCGCGAAGTAGCGTTAGAAATTATAAAACGTAAACTTTCGGTTTCGTGGTGGACGAATATTCGGTTCGAAAAAAGTTTCACGTTAGATTTATGTCGATTATTAAAAGCATCGGGCTGTATTGCAGTTTCGGGCGGATTGGAAGTAGCATCAGATCGATTGTTACAATTGATTGACAAAGGCGTAACCGTAGAACAAGTGGCGCGTGTAAACCGAAACTTTACCGAAGCAGGAATCATGGTGCATGCGTATTTAATGTACGGTTTCCCAACGCAAACGGCTCAAGAAACGATTGACTCGTTAGAAATGGTTCGACAAATGTTTGAAACTGGAATTATGCAATCAGGCTTTTGGCATCAGTTTGCAATGACGGCTCACAGCCCTGTGGGTTTAGAGCCCGAAGCGTTCGATGTAATCAATCTATCAAAAGAAATAGGAACTTTTGCGAATAACGATTTGGTTCATAAAGAAAAATCGGGCGCGGTGCATGATAAATTTTCGTTCGGATTAAAAAAATCACTCTTTAATTATATGCACGGTTTGTGTTTTGATTTTGAACTGCAAGAATGGTTCGATTTTAAAATTCCACGTACCAAAATTCCGCAAGATTATATTGTATCGGTTTTAGAAAACGAAGCTTTTCCTGTTTTTAAATCAAACCAAAAAGTAGTCTGGTTAGGTACAAAACCTGCGTTGGAACATTTTACCAAATCTAAAAAAGGCAGAACGTTTGAAAAGGCTCGTATCAGCGTTCATTCTAAAAACGATTTATTGCAGGTTGAGGTTGATAAAGAAGCAGGCGAGTGGTTTGTACAGTTTTATGATGATCTAAAAATAAGCCCAAAAGGAACATTGTCTTTTCAGCAAATGAAAACCAGTTTTGAAGCACAAACCAACGAAGATTTTGAACCTTTTATCTTTTCAAAACAAGGCGAACAATTACGCAATTTTGGTTTGTTGATTGTTTAATTAAAAAACGAGAAGCTTCTCGTTGCTCAACAGGAAGCTTCTCGTTAGTGAAGAAGAAGCTACTTTTTGATTTCTACGGAATGACAAACGGTTTACGAATTCACTTATCCAATCTTTCTTAAAGACTTTTCAACAACCACAATCATTAAAATACTGCCAACAATCATACAAAACATACCTATTGCTAAATCGGCACTTTCGTTTGTTTTAAACAATCCTTTTGTTGGAGCTATCAAAGTAAAAATCAATCCGGTTAGGATCATTATTTTGCCACTGTATGTTTGAGCAAAATCCCATTTTTGCTGACTTTGCATTGATGTCTGTGTTCGATATCCATACAAACCATTGATCTTTTTTGGTGGAAAAACATATAGAATTACTCCGGCAAGTATAAAAACAATGCCTACGCAAAGCAGCATTTGGTTACAGTATTCTAAAATAGTATTTATCATAAGTTATTAGATGTTAATTCGTTTAAAGGTGTTGTGTAAATGAAATAGCTAATAATTAATCCCCCAAAAAACAGAAAAGCAATCATAAATCGTTGAAACCATATTTCCCAAGTTTTATAAATGTTTTTATCGTGATTTGATCCTAAAAAGAACAACGGAATAAATCCCCAACTTAAGCCTAATATCATGGCTATGAACATAAATTTTAAGTTATCTACAAATAAATTTATCAAACTAATAATAACCAAATAGGCGGAAATGCTATAAAAAACTATTTTGTGAATTTTTACAATTCCTTTAAAATCTACATTCTTTTTTCGCTCATCGCTCATGGTATTGTAGGCTGATAATAAGCTACCTGCATTTTCTTCGTTTAAAAGACTTGTAAAAAAGCAAAGAATAAAAGCGATTATAAAACCTGCGTACATTATTTACTGTTTAATTGTGCTACTACTTTTTCTAATTCTTGTGGTTTTTGTGTGCCAATAACCAGCTGTTTTCCGTTTTTGAGTTTTATGTGTAAACCTTTGTTTCCGCGAATATTGTAAACGGTTCCATACTTTGTCCATAAACGGATTCCCCAGCCTCCGACAAATCCGTAGTTAATTACTTTCATTGTGTCAATATCGGACAAATTAATAGTTTTCCACACAAACGGATATTGGGTTAGTCGTATGTTTTCTTTGGTAACAACTGTTTTCATTCGTAATACTGCAAACAGTATAATAACCAAAAATATTATAATTAATGCCCATAAATTATTTGATGATACCGTATCATTAGTATATTCTTTATACATAATAATTATGGGTGTTGCCGAGCTTGCTACAAGTAACAACCATATCCACCATTGGTTAAAACGTTGTTTTTCTGTAAATATCGGTTTCATATTACTTCACATTTTCGTTTAGCCATTTGGTAATATCTTCTAAAACAAAAGGTTCAATAGTAGTTTCAATTTCACCGTATTCGTCTGGCATTCCTGTTTTTGCTGTTTGAAATAAGTGGTTTAAGTTAGGATACGATTTTATCGTTGCTTTTTTGTTATGAGCCAACCCTTTTCTCCAACCTTCTAAATTTTCTTTTGCGGTAACCTGAACATCTTTTTCGCCGTTTAAAATCAAAGCCTTTGCATTAATTTTCTTTAAATTATCCTCTGGATTGTATCTTATAAAGGTTTTAAACCAGATGTTATCAATTCCGTTAGCTATTTGTTCTATTTCACTATCAGGAACATCATTCGTATCAGGATGTGATTTTATGTACGAGCGAATTTCTTGTTTAGTTTGTTCAGAAGTAATATCTTTTTTCATAATCTCGTAAACTTTTTTAAAAATCGTTTGGTTTATTTCACGAGCATCTTCTGGTACACCGCTTGCTTTTTCAATTTCTAGTTTTTGTAATAACATTAATTCGTCCATTGCAATTCCTGGACCGGCTAACGAAATGATAAACGGGATATCTTTATTCTCGGCAGCAATTATCTGTGCAATCATTCCGCCTTCACTGTGTCCTAAAATTCCAATCTTTTTACTGTCGACATCCTTTATGGTTTTAAGATATTCAATAGCACTTTTAGTATCATTTGCAAAATCAAAAGCAGTAGCAGTTGAAAAATTTCCTTCTGATGATGCAACTCCACGTTTATCATATCTTAAAACAACATAACCATTTTTAGTTAGGTGATCGGCAATAACCATGAACGGTTTGTGACCAAAAATTTCTTCATTTCTATCATTAGCTCCGCTGCCTGCAACCAAAACTACTGCAGGAAATTTGCCTTTACCGTTTGGCATAGTCAACGTTCCGGCTAGTTTAATTTTGGCTTCTTTGTTTTCAAAAGTAATATCTTCGGTTTTATAGCTGAATGGTGGTTGAGGTTCTTGTGGACGATTTAATTTGAATTCGCCTTTTTCTAAATTTAAAGGAAATGACATACCACCTTGACTAAATTTCCCTTCAATATATTTCGGATTCTTTAAAACACCAGTATAATTCATCCCCAATTTAGAATCAGAAATTTTTAATGTATCGTTTTGAAACGTAATTTTTTCAAGCGGAAATTTTTCATCGGTCTGCATAGGGCTTTCACCCATAATTTTCCATTGATTGTTAGCTTTACTGATATGAATTACAAAAGGTAGTTTTTGATTGGGAATTTCAATGTTTCCGTTCCAAGTTCCTTCGATTTGGGCAAATGAAGTAAAGCTGAATAATAATGTAATAAGTAAAATAAAGTTTCTCATAATATGTTTGATTATAAATTTCTAATAATTAAAGTTGATATAATAATGAATGCTAGAATAGTTAATACTAATATTAAATAATCAGTTGTTTTCTTTGCGTTGGCAATAGTCTTAAAACTTCGATAGATTATGATACCTTGAATAATTAAAAAACCAATGAAAAATAAGATCATTGAATATGCCAAAATCATTTCGATTAGTTGATTTTCAGAAAAAATATATTTTTTTTTAATATTTAGATTTGTTTTTTCATCACTTAAAAAATGTGAAATATTTATAAAAGCTAAAATGTAATACGGTATTCTAAAATACATACCCAAGTTTAGGCAATCAATTATCCGAGTTTTTTTATTGATTATTCTTCCTGCTAAAAAAAAAGCTAAAAACAAGCTAAGAGTAGATATGAAATTCCCTAGAATAGTTAATTTTAATTCTATTTTATCAGAAAAATGCATATCAATTGGAGATTCAAATGTTGTTTGCAAAAAAACTGCTGAAGTCGTACCAACCACAAATATGATCAAATTTGCAATTAATAGTTTTCTATCATTATAAAATTCAATAGGGTTTAATAGTTTCTTCATCCGTTAAATATTAAGGTCTTTAATGTGCTGTATCATATCGTCTAACTGGTTGCGAACCGTTGGGTAACTTATTCCCAATTGCGATGCCATTTCTTTTAAGCTGCCGCTGGTTAAGAAAAACTGCAAGATAAATTCCTGTTCTTTGGGCGACAGTTTTAAAAACACAGGCAACGGATAATTTCCCTGAACAACTGTTTGGCAGGTTTCACAGCTTAATTGCGATACACTTAATAAAGTTTCGCAACTTGGGCATTGAGTTGGTAATTTTGCTTTCATTTAAATAAAATTAAAATATAGTTTAATTTTGTTAATTCAAATATAAATAAAATTTAGTTTTTATGCAATAAAAAAATCCATCAATTTTATTTTGATGGATTTTGGTCTGATATTATTTAAGTAGGTTTTTACTTTCTTCGAATTAAATTCCAATTAATTAATAACACGGCGGCGAGAATAATTACAATTCCGATCCATTGTGAAAACAATACCTGTTCCTGTAAAAAAATGAATGCAAATGTTACCGAAACAGGAAGTTCAACTGCCGAAACAATACTACCTAAACCAACGCCCGTTAACGGAAATCCTTTGTTTAATAGGATGGGAGGTAAGACTGTTCCAAAAATCGAAAGTAAAATTCCCCAAGTATATAAAATGGAACTATCGAATGTTTTTATCGAAATAAATTCTTCCGCAATCAAATGCATGTTCATATAAGTTGGTAGTAATTGAGTAAGTAAACTGAAGATCAGCACAATAATTCCGCCACCAAAAAGCATAAACAAACTACGTTTGTAGGCATTCAAATTTTTAGCTACGCTGTTTGTACTATATAAGGTTATAGAAAAAGACACTGCTGCAAGAAACCCAAACAAAAATCCTTTAAAATCATAAGTTATAACATCGCTGAAAATATTTGTTGCTAGTAAAGTTCCGAATAAAACAAAACCAACGGCTACCAGTTTTGCAAACGATGGAACTTTTTTAATGATAAAAGCTTCAATTAAAACTCCGATCCAAACCGACTGCATTAATAAAACCACCGCGATTGATGCGTTAATGTATTTTACACACAGGTAATATAAAACACTTGTAAAACCCATTGACGTTCCGCTTAACACCAATTTAAAAATATTTTTCTTGGTGGCTGTTTGTGTATTTTTAATGAAGAAATTTATTGCAAGCAGACAGATAATTGCAAAAACGTATTGCGATATGGTAACTTCGGCAGTTGTAAAGCCTTGTTTGTAAGCCATTTTTACAAACGATGCCAGCATACCGTAACTACTGGCTCCCAAGGCTACAAACAATATTCCTTTTAATGTTGAATTCAAAATGTTGGGTTTTAATTTAATGATTGAACAAAAAAGTCTGAAGATTTTCCTTCAGACTCTTTTTATAATAATTTAGATTTTACATCATATCATCCATATCTTCAGATGACGATTGTTTTCTTTGATCTTTTTGTCGGTCTGTCTTGGTTTGATTGAAACGGTAGGTAAACGACAGGTTTATGGTACGTTCTCTCCACTGCATTTCGGCATAAGAATTTACCTGTGCAATATTGGTTTCCATGATACGTTTTCTTGAATTAAATACATCCTGAACATTTAAGGCAATTGTACCTCTATCCTTTAAAATATCTTTGCTTAATGCCGTATTTAACGATCCTACACCTAAAATTTTACCTTGTGCCGTTTTTTGTCCGCCACTGTACATAAAATTGGTCTGCCAGTTAATTTTTGCAGGTAAAGTAATGGTAGAATTAATTCTACCGTTCCATGTAAAGGCATCGTTATCGAAATTCTGAGTTTGTGTAGTTCCTTCAAAATCAACATACGAATAATCGCCGCGTGTTGATACTTGAAACAAATTGGCATTTGCATTTAAACGCCACCAACGCAACGGACTGTAATTTGCATTCAATTCTAAACCATAACGGTATTCGGTAGCTAAATTTATAGGACTACTAATTGTAACCGGAATTCCTTCTTCGTTTACACCGTCAACTCTACGCACAAATTGTGTAGCATCGGTAGTATGGTTGAAATATAACGAGGTATTCAACGTAAGGCGTCCCATACGTTTCATATAACCTAAATCGATCGCGTTTGTGAACGATGGATCCAAATCTGGGTTACCCATGAAGAAATTGATCGAACTTGAATAATTTGAAATTGGATTCAACATACGTCCTCTTGGTCTGCGCACGCGTCGGCTATAACTTGCTGTAACGTTTTCACCATCGGCAAACTCATAATTTACAAAGGCACTTGGGAAAAAGTTGTTGTACTTTTTCTTATTGAAATCCATTGTAGTCATTTGGTTTACATCAATTTCGGTGTATTCCCAACGTAAGCCCAACATATAGCTGAATTTGTTCAACTTATCACCAAACTGAGTATAAAAAGCGTGAACTTGCTCTTTATATTGTAAATCGTTTCTAAACAAATCGTTCGGTTCTAATTCTCCATCTTCGCTTAAAGTATTTATGTTGAATTTGGTATTTAAATCGTTGAAATTTCCTAAATAACCGGCTTCAAACTGACTGTTTTCGTTAAACGGTAAAACGTAATCTACACGCGCAATGTGGCGTAATTCGTTTTCGGTTGCTTTTGTAACATCCTGCGCCAAAACAGCATTTGCCTCATTGGTTGTTGTGATGTCAGAATCTTCGATATCTCTGTTTTTGTTGATACTTCCCGAAACAAATAACTGATGTCCGCTTTCGTTGAATTTATAAGTAAAATCGGTATTGTATTCTACGCTTTCTTTAAAATCGTCTTCTTCGGTCTGGCGAACATTTCTGTACAAAAGATTTCTGCCAGCATCGTAATTAGAATAGTTCAGCGTTCGTGGATTATCTCCCGTACTTTTTCGGTAGGTAAGATTATTTGTCCAAGTTAATTTATCGGTTAAATTATAATCAAGACCAATGTTTCCGTTGATGCTTTCACGCTCGCGGGTACTTCTAGAATATTCGTCAACATAGCTTGATGTATTTCCGTTTTCATCAAAATATTGCGATTCGTTTAACGAGTTTCCAAAGGTTTTGTTTTTAGCATAACCAAGGCTTGAATATAAATTGAATTTGTCTTCGCGGTAGTTAACTGTAGCATTTGCGCCGTAACTTGTAGGATCGCCCACATTTGCAGTTACACTTCCGTTGATACCCGCATTGCTTCCTTTTTTAAGGATGATGTTGATGATTCCGGCACCACCTTCGGCTTCGTAACGCGCAGACGGATTTGTTATAACTTCCACACGATCTAACGATTCTGATGGAATCATTTTCAACGCATCTCCAATATTGGCAGCCATTCCCGATGGTTTTCCATCAATAAGGACCTTAACCGATTCGTTTCCGCGCAAACTTACGTTTCCTTCCGAATCTACTTCAACAGACGGAATATTATCTAAAACATCGCTGGCATTTCCACCTTTAACAATGGCATTGTCGCCTACGTTATAAATGCGTTTGTCTAACTTCAATTCAACGGCAGCACGCTGGGTTTGAATCACAACACCTTCTAAAACTTCGGCATCGCCTTCAATTTTTATCGTTCCCAGGTTAACCGATCCTGCAATGTCTTTAGCATCAATCACAAAGGTTTTGTAACCAAGATATTCAATACGAATTTGATAAGTGTCAGGTGTAACAGGAATGTTGAAATTACCCGAGCCGTCACTCATATCACCGGTAATATTATTGGCATCGGTAGTACTTTCAATAGTAATACTAGCATATTCCAAAGGTGTGTTGGTAGATTTTTCTACAATAGTTCCGGTAACAAAAACCTGATCTTTTTCTTGCGAATATGCAGCAGATGTGGCTAAAGCAAAAACGGTAAAATAAACGTAATTTATTGCTTTCATATATTATCTTTTAGTTTCTATTTCTTAGTAGCACAAAAGTACTACCACTTTAAAGATTAATTCTAAATTAATTGTTAAATGGTCTTAAAAATGCGGTGAATTACATGATTTCATCGATTTTCTCAATCGGTCTTGCAATAACCGCTTTGTCTCCGTTTACAACAATTGGTCGTTCAATTAGTTTTGGATTTGCAACCATGGCTTCGATAATTTCATCGTCGGTTAAATTTTTATCCTTGAAATTTTCTTTCCAGATAGATTCTTTCACACGCACAAGTTCAATGGGCATTATGCCTAAAAGATTGATGATGTTTTTTAATTCGCTAACAGTTAGCGGATTGTTTATGTAGTTTATAATTTCGATTTCTTTGTTTAGATCTTGCAGCATACAAAGTCCTTCGCGCGATTTGCTGCATTTTGGGTTATGGTAGATTTTAATCATTTTTTGCTGTTATTTTCTTTTTACAAATTTAGTTAACTTCGTAGATAAAAATTAGCGATTTATGTATTTAGAACAATTCAACAGAGATTCATCAAGCATTTTAAAATATGTGCCGTTTGTAGTTTGCTTTTTGGGTTTTATGGCGTTAAACATTATTGTATCAAGTTTAATGGATGTAGATTCAAGCAAAATGATTCAGGATTCTATAGATAAATGGGGTAAAAATTTTACGTTTTTTACCTTCGTGGTTCCGTTTGTGTTTTTTCTAGCATTATTGTTTTTATGGTGGAAATTTATCCACAGATATTCTATAACCAAATTGACAACTGCTCGTGAAAAGATAGATTGGAGTCGATTTTTTTTCTCGTTCGGTGTTTGGGCAGGCATAAACCTGATAGTTCTTTCGGTAGGATATTTTATTGATCCCGACAGTTTTCAGTTTCAGTTTAACTTAAAGGCATTTTTGCCGCTGCTTTTTATCGCATTAATTTTTATTCCGATACAAACCAGTTTCGAAGAATATTTTTTCCGCGGATATTTTATGCAGTTTACAGCGTATCTTTCAAAAAATAGGGGAGTTGCATTAGTAGCAACATCCGTGATTTTTGGATTGATGCATTTAAGCAATCCCGAAGTTTCAAGCATGGGTTTAACCGTTATGATTTTTTACATAGGTTGCGGTTTGGTTTTGGGAATTATGACATTGATGGATGATGGTTTGGAACTGGCATTGGGATTTCATGCGGCAAACAATCTTTTGGGAGCACTTTTGATAACTTCTGATTCTGCTGTTTTTCAAACCGATGCACTTTTTATTACAACTGCCGATTCAAATATTTATGAATTATTGATACAGGTATTCATAATTTTTCCTATCTTGTTATACATTTTTTCAAAAAAGTACAATTGGGCAAATTGGAAACAAAAATTATTTAAATCTATGTAACTATGGAAAAGAAACTTTGTATACACCCCGATTTTAAACTTAATGGACACACTTACAACAAAGAAAGTATCAGCGAACTGGCAATTACTTTGATCCGTGACGGAGAAGCGCACGAAAAAGATTTGGGTAATTTAATTCTGCAGTGGTTTGATGATTACGATTATATAACCTTAACAACTTCCGGAACAACCGGTAAACCAAAAGAAGTAAAATTAGGCAAAGAAGCCATGGAAGCATCGGCTTTGGCAACAGGCGAATTTTTTAAGTTGCAACCAAAAGATAAAGCATTACTTTGTTTGCCAACGCATTACATTGCAGGTAAAATGATGTTTATACGTGCGGTTGTTTTGGGTTTAGAGCTCGATTTTGTAAATCCGACCAAAGAGCCGCTTAAAAACAACGATAAAATTTACGATTTCGTGGCGATGGTTCCGTTGCAGGTCCATAATTCTATTACACAGATCGAACAATGCAAAACACTTATTGTGGGCGGTGCCAAATTGAATGACAGAACAAAAGATATTTTAAACGAAATGATGGTAAATGTGTATGAAACCTACGGTATGACCGAGACCATTACGCATATTGCAGCTAAACGCATCAATGAGAATTATTTTACCGTATTGCCGCATGCTAATATTTCACAAGACGAACGCGGATGTTTGGTAATTGAAGCTCCGTTGGTTTCAAAGCATCTTATCGTTACTAACGATTTAGTTGAGATGCCGAATGATATTCAGTTTGCATGGATTGGCAGATATGACAATCTGGTGAACAGTGGCGGAGTGAAACTTGTTCCTGAAAAAATAGAACAAAAACTATCTGATTATATTCCGTATCGTTTTTATGTGATCGGAAAAGAAGATGTAGAATTAGGTCAAAAGTTGGTTCTGGTTATAGAACATTCTCCGTACACGTTGCTTCCCGAAGCTTTTGGAAGTCTAGAAAAATTCGAAAAACCCAAAGAAACCATTTTTGTAGAAAAATTTAAAGAAACCCCAACCGGAAAAGTTCTACGAAGAGAAACGATTAATGAGTTGGTATGAACTACAAAATTTAGAAGGTGCCAGCGTTTTAGTTGACGACTTTTTTAAGGTTAATGCCGATTTTATAAAGAATTTGAAATAAAAAAATCCCGAGTAATCGGGATTTTTTATTGATTATTTCATTCTTTCGTATTTATCAATTTCTTCAACCTTATATTTTTTACCTTCTATTACAGATTCATTAATAGTATATATGTTGAGATTTTTTTCAGTAAGTAATAGAATTTTGTAAGATTTTGGATAATTTTTAATTATAAGTTGATCACCATTTTTTTCATAAGTTGTAGTATATCTGCTTTCAACGGCTTCTTCACCATCTCTTTCGGGTAAATACATATAGGTTTCAACAGTTTTTTCGTCTTTAAAATCATATTGTAAAACTATACCATTCATTGGACCTCCTGGTTTATCTAAATCATCAAAAAGAACTTCGCCATCTACTTCGAATTTCATGTGTGTAGATGTAGCATTCCATTTACCCAATAAATGATTTTTTTCTTGTTCTACTACTGGAGCAGTGCTGTCATCTGATGAACAGGCTGTTAAAGAAGTGAAACCCAATACTGCCATAAACAGTAAAATACCGACTTTTTTCATAAGGTGTTTGTTTAAGTTAAAATTTAATAATTACGAAAATATTAAATTTAATAAAACAAAAAAATCCACCTCTAGCGGGTGGATTTTAAATATCTGTATCAGTTTATTAGAACTGCTCTCTTCCTGCAAAGTGGAAAGCTGCTTCAATTTCTGCATTCTCGTCAGAATCTGAACCGTGAACTGCATTTTCACCAATTGATTTTGCATATTTTTTACGGATTGTTCCTTCTGTAGCATCAGCTGGGTTTGTAGCACCAATTAACGCACGGAAATCTTCTACAGCGTTATCTTTTTCCAAGATTGCTGCAACGATTGGTCCTCTAGACATGAACTCTACTAATTCACCATAAAACGGACGCTCTGCATGAACTTCGTAAAATTTCTTAGCATCAGCAACTGTTAATTGCGTTAATTTCATTGCAACGATTCTGAAACCGCCTTCAGCAATCATATTTAATATTCCACCAATACTTCCAGCTTCTACAGCGTCTGGTTTAATCATTGTAAATGTTCTAGTACCTGCCATTTTTTTAAGTTTAATTTGTTTGCAAAAATAACTATTTTATAAAAATATAAACCATTTTAATTTAAATAGTTTGTAAATTTATAGAAACTTATTTACGCAATGAAACACGATGTTGAAAACAGGAAAGATTTAGAAAAACTGGTTCGGATTTTTTATGATAAGGTACGGAAAGATGAAGAAATTGGACCGATTTTTAATTCGATCATTACCGATTGGGAACCTCATTTACAAAAGATTACCGATTTTTGGGAACAGCACGTTTTCGGAGTTCAAAAATATAAAGGAAACCCGATTGAAGCACATAATAAGGTTGATGCTCAAACGAACCATAATGTAACGGCACACAATTTTGGAACTTGGTTGTTTTATTGGATGCAGACTTTAGACGAACTTTTTGACGGACCGAATAAAGAAGTATTGAAATTTAAAGCCCGTAAAATGCAGACTGTTTTCTTTGTAAGTATGGTACAAGCACGATCGAAAACCAATTCTTAAATTAAAATATCACTTTCCAAATCAGATTTTTCAATCAGGAATTCAAAGCCCAAACGTTCAACCACTTCAATCACCAGTTTTTTATACCAGTTTTCTGATTTTGGATGAATGTATAGTTTTTCAATCATTTCGTTTACATCAATTAAGACTTTAACGCCTTCGTTTACATGCAGATCTAAATGAGTAACATCGGTAATTACACGAACTTCATGTTCGTACTGAAAACTTTTTCGCTTGAAAAGAAACGGGAAAAAATCATCATCAAACGGAATATGCTCTTTTTTATAGTCGATATAATTTACCTCGCCAATAAACTGATCGGCTCTAGGTTCAATCAACGCTTTCTTTAAACTGCCTATGGTTGACTGTATCGCCAAACCTTCGTTATTCTTTGTAAAAACCTGCCACATGGCATAACTTTCGTACGAATTGGCGTGCCAGCTGCTTATAACAATGTTCTTTCGTTTTGATTTGTAGGCATCTAAATATTCCGGATTATCTGCCAACAGCTTTTTAATTTCTTCGTACGTGGGTTCGCTAAAAGTTCCTTCAAACTGATCTTCAAACTTATCAGATCGGGCCATAAACATACGTTTAGACAGCAGTAAATCAAGAAATTTAGAAAGATCTAAATACTTCCATATTATGGTGTCGTTTTCAGGAATATGTAGTTTTTGGTTTTCTTTAAACATCTTTGAAGTTTTTAATTTTCAGATTGATCAGTGGATTCAATTTTTTTTAATTCTTCAAATAGTTCTTTCATTTCGTCAGAAAATGGATTTAGAACTATTTCTTTATTTAATTCATTGGATATTTTAGAGCTAATTTTACAGGAAATTCTATCATTATCTTTATAAAAGTTAAATTGTAATTGTTCACTATCTGTTTTATTTAAGTAGATAAAAATTTCAGTATATGTAAGTTCTTTACCATAGTTAATATTCAATTTATATCTTCCTTTTGATTTAGGTAATGATTCAATGTCTAATTCATTATTTAAAAAGATGTTATAAATAGTTGTATGCCAGCCACCCATACTATCAATCATTTTTATATCTAATTTTGATGAGTCGATATTCTCATCAAATGAAATCGTGATTTTTTGTTTCTTTAGTGCTTTTGAAATGGTGTTCATTTTTTTTAAATCAGTCATTTTTTTTAAAGAATCAATTGAAAATTCAAGTTTAAGATTTTCTTCTTTATTATTTTCTTTAGAGTTTTTAAGTTCTAATACTATTTTCTCATCATTTAACATTGAACTATCGAAAATTTCTATTAAATACAAAGGATTTGAATTTTCTACACTTTTATTAATTATTTCTGCTGGTAATTTCTGTTGTTTTAATTGATTTGAATTTTTATCGAAAAGAATGATATAAAAATCATCTCCATAAAAATTAACAAAAACAATATAATCTTCATTTTGTATTAACTCATTACCTAATTCTTTAATCTTTTTGCCCGAATTTTTATCAAATAAAATATATTCAGCAGGTTGACTTCCCGATGATAGTTTTTTGGTAATTATAAAGTAATTTTTAAATTCTTGCCAATATGTATATCCCAATCTTCCAGTAAGCTCAATTAGTTCTTTTTCCAGATCAAATAAAATTTTACTACCTTCTTTATTTTCAAAAATCAAATACGATCCATTGCAATCATAAGTCCAATTAATACTATTGCCATTACTGAAATAGTATCTTTCGCAATTTATGATTGAGCTTAATTCTTTGCTATCCTTACAATGACAACTCTGACCATAGCTCGTATAACTCAAAAATAAAAATGAAAAGATTTTAAGTTTTAGGAAATCTCTTAAATGCATTTTTCTATAAAATTAATAAACTAATTTCTAATCTGTATCAGGAATATACTCTAAAATATCCGATGGCTGGCAGTTTAGTTCTTTGCAAATGGCTTCTAAAGTAGAAAAACGAACGGCTTTGGCTTTTCCGGTTTTCAAAATAGATAAGTTGGCAGTTGTTATACCAATTTTGTCTGCCAGCTCTTGCGACTGCATTTTGCGTTTTGCCAGCATAACATCAAGGTTTACTATTATTGCCATTTGTTATTTTTTTGAGTTGTGAAATTAACTGTTGCTGCATTTCGTAAATTGCTTCCACATGTTTATCATCGGCAGCGTTTGCAAAAATCGTGATTCCTAATTTATTTTCAGGGATTAAAATGGCGTGCGTGTAAAAAGTGCCAGTGGTCCCATCATGAAAACTCAACTTTTGATTGCCTTGCATAGCATTTCCCCAACCATAGCTGTAATTATCCACCTCAAAGTGCATTTTTTTAAAGTTTTCTTGTTTTAATATATCTGTTTCAGAATTATATCCTTTTAAATGGAGTTGCAACCATGCTGCATAATCGGTAATGTTCATTGATAAATCACCAGCCGAAAGCATAAAATCTTCTAATTTGTACGAATGTGTTGGCGGCAAAGCTGTTAGTTCGTTATTTTCAATCCAATGTCCCCAAGCATGATTCAAGCTTTTTTTGTTTGGAAATCCAAAACTGTAATCCCAATTCTGCTGCTTCATAAAATCTGCCAATAAATCTTCGTACGATTTTTTTGCCGATTTTTCAATCATCATAGCTGCCAAAACGTAACCTGCGTTAGAATAACTTCCTTTTTCTACGGTTGGTTGTGCTAAAACTTGTTGTGCAAATTCAACTCGTTTTGATTCGGTTGTTTTAGTCGTTATTTTTAAAGATAGGAATTCAGTACCTGCTGTGAATGGTTGAACTTGTGCGTTGTGCGACAATAAATCTTTTAATGTTATAGAATGATATGCAGAATTTTTATCGTTTTTTAATTCAGGAAAAAGTGAGAAAAACGGAGTTTCTAATGATAAATTTCCTTTTTCGATCTGTTGGAATGCCAGAAATGATGTAAACGCTTTGGTGTTTGATCCTATATGAAACAAGGTTTTGTCAGTAACCGCCTCGTTGCTTTTGTTAGAAATTGTTCCTGCTGTTCCGTAAAATACATTATCGCCAGTAATTACAGCAGCTGCCATTGCAGGAATATTATTTTGTTTTATCGATGCTTGTAACAAACTGTCGATAATTTTACTGTGTTGCGTATTTTGTGCTAACATTATTGTTGTAGTTAATGTAAAACAAAGTGATATTATCTTTTTCATGATATTATATAGTTAGTTCGTTTTCTTGTTGTTGTTTTAAACCTAATTCGAATGCTTTTCCGATACTTAATAATAACATTCCTATAATCAATTTAAAGAACATCATTAGTAAGAATTCAATAATATTAAAATTGCCAAGCCATATGAAAAAAGTAGTGCTTGAAAGTAAAATTAATAAATGCTCACTCAGAATGTGTTCTATGATGTAGATGAAGATTAGTAGCCAACCAATAAATTTAATATACTTTGAGTTTTTGATACTGAAATATTCTTTTTTGGAAAAATTAGATACTAATGCTTTAATTTTATATATCATTAT
>JAVXSC010000005.1:0-38091 GCA_036643355.1 Myroides sp. | reverse complement strand
ATTCAGGAAGCCCGGCTTTGGATGCACACGGAAATCTTGTTGGATTGAATTTCGACAGACAGTGGGAAGGAACAATGAGCGATATTCATTACGATCCGGCTATTTGTAGAAACATTATGGTTGATGCGCGCTATATTTTGTTCGTTATTGATAAATATGCGGGAGCAAAACACCTGATTGATGAGATGAAAATAGTAAAACCTAAAGAAACAAAGAAAACAAAGCGCTAAAACACAGCTTTTTACACACCAAAAATATTTTATAAAAAAAAATACAAAAAAATATTGTGGTATTAAAAAATTCATATCTTTGTAGAGAATTAATAATTAACTTTTATAATTAAAAAAATGAAAAAATTAGCATTATCATTAGTATTAGTAGCTTCAGTTGCATTCGTATCTTGTAAAGATACAGCTAAAGAAACTACAACTGAAGAGACTACAGTTGAAACTACAACTACAGAAGCTCCAGTTGTTGAAGAGGCTCCAGTTGTTGAAGAAACTACTACTACAACAGAAACTACTACTGAAGCTGCTCCAGCTACAGAAGCTCCAGCTACAGAAGCTGCTCCAGCTAAGTAATTTCTAGTTAAGATAGAAAACTAATTAAGCCTTGCATTGCAAGGCTTTTTTGTTGCTTTATAATTTATTTAGTTGATTATATAAAATCTTATCTAACAATGATATTCTTCTCTCCTTTTCATTTCGTTCAGAATGACAAAAAATTCAACTTAAAAGATTATAGGAATTTTCAATTTCAAAATTTATCCCTAAATAAACTCAAATAAAAAAGGATGTTTAAATTTAAACATCCTTTTTTATTAGTTAACCGTTGTTGGGTTTAACGGTATTGCCAAATCTTGCTTAATAAACTCGCCACCAATCATTGGTATGAATAAGCGGTTGTATTTATCGCCCTCTGTTTTAGAATGTAATACACCACGCGTTGTATTCATTGTAAACATTGCTAATTCTTGTAATAATCCTTTTGGTAAAATTAACTGCTCTCCTTTAACAAAGAACTCCCATCCTGCAGGTTCAAATTCAAATTCACAAGAAACAGCTACATCAATAACTTCAACTTTGTCTAATAAAAATTTGAATTTAGCAATGGTTTTTACAAACTTCTTGTCATTGTTAACGCCAAACTGAAAATCAAAATTTAAGTCTAAAGTTCCGTTTTCTGTATCAACTTCATTTACTTTAAAATCTTCTGTTGTAATATTAATTAATCTGAAATTAATATTTACCGGTTGTTCACTCATATTATTTATTTGATATTTAATTATTCAACTCAATTAACTGTTCTAAATAAGAACGATCGTTAGATAAACGCGGAATTTTATTTTGTCCACCTAATTTATCTTTTTTGCTCAACCATAAATGAAAAAGGTCTGGCTGTGCTACATTCAAAACCAACTCATTCAAGGTCATGCTGTTGTAACGTTTGGCTTCGTAATCAGAATTTATTGTCTGTATGTTTTCATCGAGCCTTTTTGTAAAAGCCTTTAAATCATCAGGATTCTTTTTAAATTCAATCATCCATTCGTGCGCGCCTTTTTCTTTATCTTTCATAAAAACAGGTGCTACGGTATATTCCACAATATCGACATTAAACTCTTTCGCAGTTTTTGCTATGGCAGTATCGGTATTTTCAATCATTAATTCTTCGCCAAAAACATTAATGTAATGCTTTGTACGACCCGTAATTTTAATTCGATACGGACTTAACGACGTAAAACGAACGGTATCGCCAATTAAATAACGCCATAAACCAGAATTTGTGGTTATTACTACGGCGTAACTTTTATTGATTTCAACACCCTCTAAAGATACTATTTTTTGGTTAGATGTACCAAAAGTATCCATTGGAATAAATTCATAAAAAATTCCATAATCCAACATTAGCAGCATATCGTCGGCATTATTTCGATCCTGAATAGCGAAAAATCCTTCGGAAGCATTGTAATTTTCGTAAAAACGAAATGAATCTTTAGGAAACATTTTTTTATACTGATCGCGATACGGTTCAAAACTTATACCTCCATGAAAATATACTTCGGCATTTGGCCAAAGTTCCAACAAATTGTTTTTTCCGGTATCCTGCAAAACATTATTCAGCAAAACCATTAACCACGAAGGTACGCCAAGCAAACTGGTAACATTTTCGTTTTTGGTTTCTTTAACAATGGCTTTCATTTTCTCTGTCCACTCGTTCATTAAAGAAATTTTATTGCTTGGGGTTGATCCCAATTCTGCCCACAACGGTAAATTATCAATCAATATTGCAGACAAATCACCAAAAACGGTGTTATTATCTTCGTACAACTGCTTGCTTCCGCCCAAACGTAAACTTTTACCTGTGAAAAGCTGCGATTCTTCGTTATTGTTCAAATACAGACACAACATATCTTTACCGGCTTTGTAATGACAATTCTCTAAAGCATCTGAACTTACTGGAATAAACTTACTTTTTGCGTTGGTTGTACCGCTAGATTTTGCAAAATACTTGATAGGTTCTGGCCAATAAATATTGGTCTCGCCTTTACGGCTGCGTTCTATCAGCGGCTCTACATCTTCATAAGCAGCAACCGGAACACGGTCTGCAAACTGTTCATAGGTTAAAACAGATGAAAAATCATACTTCTTCCCTATTTCGGTATACTTTGCCCGCTGAACTAAATTCAACAGCAATTCGTTTTGCACTTCGTGCGGATATTTCATAAACAATTCAATCTGATGAATACGTTTTTTTAAAATCCACGAAACAATAGAGTTAATAATAGATAATGCCATGTGCTTTTAATTGTGCTAAAATGCAAAATGAATAGATTACTTTGTATTTTTACAATTCATTCAAAAATATAAAAAATCTAATGCAATACGAAGGAGTTTTAAATAAAATGCACACCGAATTTTTAAATCCTATACAATATTATTTGGTTTTTGATCAGGCTTTTATCAACATGAACCAGGTGATTAACAAACAAATTGAAATTCAGCATATTGGCTATCAATGTTTAAATTGCAAAAAAGAGAAAAAAATCTTTAGACAAGGTTTTTGTTACGATTGTTTTATGAAAAGTGCTGCTACCGGTGATTGGATTATGCGCCCCGAACTAAGCACTGCGCATTTGGGTATTGCAGACCGAGATTTAGCGTATGAAGAAAAGGTACAGTTGCAACCACATATTGTTTATTTGGCCGTTGCAAGCGATTTAAAGATTGGTGTTACCAGAAAAACGCAGGTTCCTACAAGATGGATTGATCAAGGTGCATCGTTTGCTATTGCCGTTACCGAAGTTCCTAACAGATATTTGGCAGGAATTACCGAAGTTTCTCTGAAAAACCATTATACTGATAAAACCAACTGGCGAAAAATGTTGACAAATCAAATTTTGAATGTTGATTTAAACGAGGCTGTGAAGAATATCGAGCAGTTTTTACCTGACGAAATTATTCCTTATTATAAAGAAACCAATCACGAAATTTACGAGTTGAATTATCCGGTTGAAAAATATCTTACAAGCTGTAACAGTTTGAATTTAGATAAAACTCCAAATTATTCAGGAAAATTGATCGGCATTAAAGGTCAATACCTACTTTTTGAAGATGGAACGGTTTTTAATGTTAGAAGCTACGAAGGTTATAAAGTAAATGTGAGTGTTTTGTAATGGATTTTAAATTACTTAAATATGTATAATGTACTGCCAATGAAAAAAATGATTATTATTCTTTTTATTACAATGAGTTGTATATTGGATATTTATTCTCAAAACCCGCAAGATATTACAGGAGCTTACACTTTACGTGGCGGAAATCATTATTTAAAACCCGATCAAACTTTTGTGATTATAGGTTATGCAACACTTATTACGGGTAAATGGGAACTAAAAGATAAAGGTTTAGTACTGTTTACTCCCGATCGTCCTAAAGAAAAATTTATGCTTTACGGCAGACACAATAAAAACATTGGAGACAGTGTAAAAATAATGCTATCAAACGGATTTTATGATGATGAAACGCTACTGCATTTTGGCGAGCTTCAAAAACCTGTTCCTGAGCTAAAGAGAATTTTTAAACCGGGTCACCGCCATATATCGTTTCCATATGTTTACACCACAAAAGCAAATTCTAAATTTGTTTCTTTCAGCTATTTTCCTTACAGTGATAAAACTACTAAAACTCCGGAAATTTACACCTTTACAAACAAAGAAAATTACAACGATTTTATTGGATTTTATTTTGAAGATAAACATCAATACAAACCGTTTTACTATCAGTTTAAAAATGGAAAACTATATTACGATGAGGATTCTTTCAGCGAAAAAGAAGATTTGGAAGCTACTTTACAAGAAAATTCTAATGAATTATCAGATCTTATCAACAATTTAAATCATCTTGATTTTTCCCCACAACAACTATTTTATACGCCTTTATACAACGAATTTAATGGTGATGAGGAAGAATTCAACTTGAATTTTGAGTTTAATAAAGATAAAAATGCCTGGATTAATAAGTTGAATTACGTTGACAACGAAGAAAATTCTAAAGATTACGATTACAATACCATTAACATTCTTTACGAATATCAACAATTAAATGATTTCACAAAACAGAAAAGCGCTATAAAAATCGATCAAAAACCTATTTTTATTTCAACTTATGAAGATTGATTTTCGCACCAAAGAAACCAGATTAATTAGATTTTATTTAATTATTTCTGCTTTAATGATTCTTAATCTTTGCCTTTTCGTTTCGGCTAGAATGAGTTTCGCAGGTTATTGGTCAGACCGTATTTTGTTTTGGATCTGGTTTTTTATAACTCCTTTTATTATCATTCTTTGCTGGAAGAAACTTTTTACAAAAATCTATTTCGGACTGCTTATGATAACTTTGATTTTAAGTTTTCTACCTATGGCTATTCCATTTTTCGCTATTTTCTTATCTGCTAGCGGTGAAGGAAGAATTAATCATTTTAATCTTGATAACAATATGCGCATACAAATTGTAAATTATGGAATTTTAGGCAGACCTCGCGTACAAGTTGTTAAAGATAATGTCTTATTTGATCAGATAAAATATGAAGATCAAGATGAAATTCAAAAGAATGACAGCACATGGTTTGAACTTCGCGATGCAAAAAGTGTTATTTTAATCAACGAAACCGCCAACAGTATTACTGTAAATTACTTCTTTGAAAACGATACACTAAAGGCAACACATCAATTTCAATAAAAACATTTTTTAACTATTAATATTAATTAGTCTATCTTTATAAGTACTTGTTTAAAAGCAATTTCATTTAATATTTAAATTATGAGGATATTATGTATTTTACTGCTTGTTTTTTGCTTTAGTTCGTGTACAACCAACAGATACGTGATCAAACATTGTAAACCTAATCCAAACGAACTGAATTTCGATCGGATAAACGGTTTATACGAAGGAAGTGAATTATGGAACATTTTATACAAAAATTTCTCAAGAAAAAATGATACAACTGCACTTTCGGGAAATATTGAAACAGAAATTAATTTTAACGGTACAGACAAAATTACTGCTGCGGTTTACCAAAATGGTTTAAAGAAAAACCAAATCACCCTTAAAGCAAAAGTCTATAAAGATTATGTTTCCATAAAAAAAAGGCAACATTTAATTCCGTTACCTTTTATTTATTTTAAAAGCGATGTTCATAAAACACTTCTCTACACAAACTCTGAAAATAATCTTGGACTATGCGCTTACGAAAGTGTAACACTGAACATACTTGTATTTGCGGGTGGTAAAACCAATCATTTTTCTTCAGATTACATCAAAAAAACGAATTAACTCGTTATAAATTTCATTTGGTTTTCCTAGCAAAATAATTACTCATAATTGTTACAAAACTTATAATAGTTGCTGTACTTACAGGCATAATAATCGCAGCGACCAATGGCGATAAATTGTTTGATAACGCAAAGCTTAACCCCACAATATTATAAGCAATCGCCAAACAGTAACTCATTTTAATGGTTTTCATGGCATTTTTAGCAAAATTTAAAAAGTAAGGTAATTTAGTAAAAACGGAAGCATCAATAATAGCGTCGCTGGCTGGTGTAAAAACATTTACGTTTTCGGAAATCGATATACCAATATCACTTTGAGCCAAAGCGCCAGCATCGTTCAAACCGTCGCCAATCATTAGTACGTTATGGTTTGTAAGCTGTAAATTTTTAATAAAATTGAGTTTATCATCAGGTTTCTGATTAAAAATCAATCGGGTATTTTCAGGAACCAGTCGTTCCAGCATACGCTGTTCGCCGTTATTATCGCCCGAGAGCACGTATAATCTGTAATATCTGTTTTTCAGAGTATCAAATAATTCTTTAATTCCTTCTCGGTATTCATTTTCAAACACATAAAAACCTTTGACTTTATTATTTATGCTGATGTAAACTTTGGTCTGATTGATTTCCGAAGCATCGGTTACTCCTACCCAATCTGCCGAACCAATTTTCAGTGTTTGATCCTTAAAAGATCCTTCGATACCTTTTCCGGCAACTTCCTGATAATTCAATGGTTTCTCGATAGATGTATCCGGTAGAATCAGATACAATCGTCGGCTTAACGGATGGTTTGATCCTCGCACGATATTTTTCACAGCTGTTAAATCATCTTTTGAAAGCGGATCACCCATGTATTTAATCTGCTGATTGGTATTTGATGTCAGCGTACCCGTTTTATCAAAAACAACCGTATCAACTTTAGAAAGCTGTTCAATTACGGCGGTATTCTTCAAATAAAACTTTCGTTTTCCCATTAATCGAATCACATTTCCCCAGGTGTAAGGCGCAGTTAAAGCCAAAGCACACGGACACGCAACAATTAAAACGGCGGTTAAAACATTAAAAGCATCGTTAAAACTTGTAAAACTCCACACGATAAAACCAATAATGGCAATGGTTAACAAAGCCGGAGTAAAAATATGACTGGCTTTATCGGTAATAGTCTGTATTTTTTGAGAAACTTTTTTCTGAAAAACCTCGTTACTCCACAACTGCGTCAGGTAACTTTGCGAAACCGTATTTATGGCTTCAACAGTCACGGCGTTACCTACTTGTTTTCCGCCCGCATAAATTTTATCGCCCGATTTTTTCTCAACCGGAACAGCCTCGCCCGTTACAAAACTGTAATCGATAAAAGCGGTATCAGATAGTAGAATGGCATCAACAGGAATTAATTCTTCATTGCGAATTAATAGTTGATTGCCTTTTTCGATTTCATAAACCTGAATTGGAATTTCTTGTTGCTGATCTATTTTTGTTACCGCAATTGGGAAATACGATTTATAATCTCGTTCAAACGATAAAAAATTATAGGTTGTCTGTTGAATCAATTTTCCCGAAAGCATAAAAAATACCAATCCGCACATACTGTCTAAAAATCCGGCGCCGTCTTGAAAAAAGATATCTACCAAACTACGCACAAACATTACGATTATTCCCAATGCCATAGGAATATCAATATTATACGCCTTGGTTTTTATGCTGTGATAAGCCGATTTGTAGTATGGTGTTGCCGAATAAAGAAAAACGGGCAATGCCAAAAGTATGTTGAAATATCTGAAAAAATCGCGGTATTGGTGCATCCAAACATCTTCCACATTAAAATATTCGGGAAATGAAAGCAACATAATGTTTCCGAAACCAAAAAACGCTACACCAATTTTATACAGCAAACTGCGATCGATCAACTTTGGTTTAGCGTCGTATTGTTCCAAACTTATGTAAGGTTCATAACCGATTGACGCCAAAAGCAACACCAAATTTTTCAATGAGATATTTTCACTGTTGTAAGTAATGCTTACTTTTTTTTGCGAAAACACAACTTGCGAATGAGTTATGGCAGGGTTTAAAGTGTTCAGGTTTTCTAAAATCCAGATACACGAACTGCAATGAATATGCGGAATGTACAAACGGACAATCTGCGTGGATCCTTCTTTAAAATCGAGCAGTTTGCCGGCAATATCTGCGTTATCCAGATAATTATATTTAGAAGCTACATCTTTTGGAGCGGTTCCCGGATTTTTTTCAAAATCGTAGTAAGTACTCAAACCGTTTTCCGAAAATAAATCGTAAACCGTTTGACAGCCCTTACAGCAGAAATCCTTATCATTAAAAACAATCACCTCATTTTCAACAATATCATTTCCGCAATGATAACAATTCAACATTTTTTTTTGCTTTATACCTTGTACAAAATTCCGAAGCACAATTGGCAAAAAATATGATAATTGTCATAATAATCGTATATTTGTAAAAACTAATTTAATGGGCAAGTGTGAGCAGTGCATCGTTAGAGAATTGAGTTCGTTAAAGGCTTTGTCTAAAGACGAATTGATTCATTTAGCGAAGTGTAAAGACAGTTTTCTTATAAAAAAAGGCGACGTTATTTTTAGCGAAGGCGATGTAATGAACGGCGTTTACTGCATTAAACAAGGCACATGCAAATTGGTTAAAATGAATTCTAGCGGAAAAGATACTATTCTAAAACTGATTACGAAAGGTGATTTGTTAGGACAAACATCGATCTTAACCGAAGGAAAAGCTACTTTAAGTGCCGTTGCCGTTGAAGATATGCAGGTTTGTTTTATTCCGAAAAATGAAGTCTTGGGTTTTATTGGCAACAACAAGAATTTTTCGTTTGAAGTTACAAAAGATGTCTGCCAGAACCTTAACTACGCAACCGATTTTGCCATAAACCACACCCACAAAACAGTAAAAGAACGTTTAGCTCTTGCTTTGCTCGATGTTTTAGATTCTGCAGGAACCGATGCCGAAGGTTTTTTAAACCTGCAATTAAGTCGCGATGAAATTGCAAGTATGGTTGGTACTGCTACAGAAAGTTGCATAAGACTGCTTGCTGAATTAAAAAAACTGGGAATTATCGATTTAAAAGCAAAAAGAATAAAAATTTTAAAGCTGAACGAATTAAAAAGTTTAGCACAATAATTTTATAAAGCCTTTTAAAGTAAATGCTAATTTGTGTATTTTCGCATTATGATGAATACAAACGATACAGCATTTTTAACCGATTTTTTAAAAACGCCCAAACAAATAACAATTGTTCCGCACCGCAACCCCGATGGTGATGCATTAGGTTCGTGTTTAGGTCTTTACCACGTTTTAATACAGCTTAACCATACCGTAAAAGTAATTTCACCTAACGAATTTCCCGAGTTTATTTCGTGGCTTCCGGCATCTGAAGAAGTTTTGGTTTTCGAAAAAAACTTCGATGCCTGCAAAACTTTTTTACAGGGAAGTGATTTGGTTTTTACGTTAGATTTTAATGCGTTGCACCGTGCAGGCGATCAAATGGGATCGTATTTAGAGAAACTGCGCAAACCGCTTGTAATGATCGATCATCACCAAATGCCCGATGCGTATGCAAAAATCACGGTTTCTGATACTTCTTTCGGATCAACCTGCGAATTATTATATCGTTTCCTTGAAGAATTAAACCTTACGCAATATATCAACAGAAATGCGGCAACCTGTATTTACACGGGAATTGTAACCGATTCTGGTTCGTTCAAATTTGTAAAAACAACGGGCGATACACACCGCGTAGTTGCAGATTTAATCGATTTAGGTGTTGATAATCCAAAAGTACACAATTCACTTTTCAGCACGGCATCGTTCAATCAATTACAATTATTAGGCAGAGCGTTACAGCATTTAAAGGTAATGCCCGAAAAAAGTACGGCGTACACGTTTCTTTCTCAAGACGATTTAAACGAATTCGATTATCAGAAAGGCGATACCGAAGGAATTGTAAATTACGGGTTGTCTTTAAAAGGAATTAATCTGGCGGCAATATTCATCGAAAACAAAGAAGAAGGAATGATAAAGATTTCTTTTAGATCTGAAGGCGATTTTGATGTAAACGAATTTGCACGCAGCTATTTTAATGGCGGCGGACACATTAATGCAGCCGGCGGAAAATCGTTCGATACCTTGGAACAAACTGTTCTAAACTTTGAAACCATTTTAAACAATATTAACAAACAGTAATATGAAAAAAATAATTGCATGTTTTGCCTTAACCGGCTTATTGTTTGCCTGTAAACAGCCCGAGCCTCGCAAACCGGTGAGTTACAGTTCAGGTACTTTTATTAAAGAATCTGTTCAGCGAAACAAGAATATTGTTCAAGACGAAGAAAAACTGATCCAAAACGTCATTAAAAAAGATTCGGCTCATCATTATTACCAATCTACCTTAGGGTTTTGGTACAAGTACGATGTTGCTGTAACAACTGACAGTTTACTGCCTAAAAAAGGTGATATCGTTAAATTGGATTTTGAAATTTACGACATCAACAGCAATTTAATTTATACAAAAGCCGAAACTACGCCTAAAGTTTACGCTGTAGACAAGCAGGAAATTATGGTTGGTTTGCGCCACGCCGTAAAATTAATGCACAAAGGTGAAACGGTTTCGTTTATATTTCCATCGCACATGGCATACGGCTATTTGGGCGATAAAGAAAAAATTGGAACCAACGTTCCGCTAATCTGTAAAGTAACCCTTAACGATATTAAACCAGAATAAAAAATGAAGAAACTATTATTTGTTTTTGCGTTAATTAGTGCGCAGGCTTTTGCACAAACCAAGTTAGCCGACGGTATGTACGCAAATTTTGTTACCAAAAAAGGTACCATTACTACTCAATTATATTATAACGAAACGCCGTTAACTGTAGCAAATTTTGTTGCTTTAGCAGAAGAAACGCATCCGCAGGTTAAATCAGAATACAAAGGAAAACCTTTTTATAACGGTTTGAAATTTCACCGCGTTATTGCCAATTTTATGATCCAGGGAGGCGATCCTAAAGGCGATGGGTCTGGAGAACCGGGTTATTTATTTGCAGATGAAATTGTACCAACATTGAAACATGACGGTCCTGGAGTTTTATCTATGGCAAATCGCGGACCAGCAACCAACGGATCGCAATTTTTTATTACACACGTTGCTACGCCTCATTTAGATGGTCGTCATACTGTTTTTGGAAAAGTAGTTACCGGACTTGATATCGTTAACGCAGTTGAACAAAACGATGTTATTGAAAAAGTAGAAATCGTTCGTGTGGGTAAAGATGCAAAAAAATTCAATGCTGCAAAAACGTTTACTTCAACTTTAGAAAAAGCTAAAAAAGAAGAAGAACTTAAAAAGAAACAAGCAGAAGGCTTAAAAATCGAATCAAAAAAAATATTCGATGATTATCTAACAAAAGCAACGGCATATCCATCGGGAATTAAAATGTATGTTGTAGAAAAAGGTGCAGGTATCAAACCAACCGAAGGTGAAAACATTCAGTTTGATTATGCAGGATATTTAGCTGACGGAACTTTGTTTGATACAGGTATTGAAGCATTGGCAGAAAAACACGGCATTTTAAATCCGCAAAGAAAAAATGCAAACGCATACCAACCATTAGATTACACTTTTGGAAACAAAGGCGGATTTATCGAAGGAATGACAGAAGGCTTATTACAATTGAACAAAGGCGATAAAGCTTACATATTTATTCCATCGAATTTAGGATATGGCGAACGCGCTATGGGACCAATTCCAGCAAATTCAAACCTAGTTTTTTACGTAGACATCAAACCTTAATTACTATAAAATGAAGAAAATTTTAGCATTAGCTGTATTAACGGCAACCTTATTTACAGCATGTAAAAAAGAAGAAGAAAGCAATTTACCAGAAGGCTTATACGCCGAAATTACCACTAACAAAGGGACTATCACTGCTCAAATAGAATACGAAAAAGCTCCGTTAACGGTAGCTAACTTTGTAAGTTTGGCAGAAGGTAAAAACCCGTTTGTAGAAGCAAAATTCAAAGACAAACCTTTTTACGACGGATTGACTTTTCACCGTGTTATTGCAGATTTCATGATCCAAGGTGGTGATCCAACAGGAACAGGTGAAGGCGGACCAGGTTATGTTTTTGCCGATGAATTTCATCCAGATTTAAAACACGACAAACCAGGCGTTTTATCTATGGCAAATGCCGGACCAACAACAAACGGTTCACAATTTTTCATTACACACGTTCCTACTCCGCATTTAGACGGTATGCACAGCGTTTTTGGTCATGTGATCGAAGGACAAGAAATTGTAAACACTATTGCACAAGGCGATAAAATCGAAACCATAAAAATTATTCGTTCGGGCGATAAAGCAAAAGCTTTTGATGCTGCAAAAGTTTTCAAAGAAAAACAAGACGAAAATCAGAAGAAAGAACAAGATGCAAACAAAGCTATTGAAAGTACTTTAAACGAAATGAAAACTACGTTTGCCGATGCTAAATCAAAAGCAACTACAACTGCAAGCGGTTTATCTTACTTTGTTTTTGAAAAAGGAAACGGTGGCAAACCAAAACAAGGTGATAAAATTAATGTAGCTTATGCTGGATATTTTGAAGACGCTCGTTTGTTTGATACAAGTTTAGAAAACGTTGCAGCGAAATACAACAAATTAGATGAACAACGTAAAGCGGCAAATGCATACCAACCAATTGCATTTACTTTTGGACAAAAAGATGGATTAATTCCAGGTTTTATCGAAGGTATCGAACAATTGAACATTGGTGACAAAGCGTACATTTTTATTCCATCGCATTTGGGTTATGGCGAACAAGGTTATCCTGGTGCTATTCCACCAAACACCAATTTAATTTTTGAATTACATATTTCAAAATAATATAAAAGAGGCTTTTGCCTCTTTTCCTTTTAAATTCCTAATCTATCCTTACAAATCAACAATGAACAAAAACTATTTAAAATCATCCTTTTTACTTTCGTTTTCTGTGTTAGGTCTGGCAGTTTATGCTCAAAATAACTTTCAGCAAAACAAACAATCTATTTATAACGAAATCATCAACGAAGTTGAAAACAACAATCAGTTAGAACAGTTGGCATTTGAACTTTTAGATGAAATTGGTCCACGTTTGGTAGGATCTCCCGAAATGCAACAGGCTCATAATTGGGTTGTTGATACTTATAAAAAATGGAATATTGCTGCTGAAAATGTTGGGTACGGCGAATGGAAATCATGGCAGCGCGGAACAACTCAGATCGAAATGACACATCCTAGAATTAAATCGATCGACGGAATGCAGCTTGCTTGGAATACCAATACAAAAAAGGCAATTGAAGCAGAAGTTATTGCGATGCCAATTTTTGAATCTAAAGTCGATTTTGAAACATGGACTAATTCAGTTAAAGGAAAAATCGTTTTGATTTCTCAATATCAAAAATCAGGTCGACCAGAAAATCAGTGGAAAGAACACGCTACCGAAGAAGATTTTACATCGTTCAAAAACGAAAAAAACGATGATTTATCAGCTTGGAACAACAGCATAAAAGCTACCGGAAAAACCACACGCGAAATCGTAGAATATTTAGAAACAAAGGGTGCTGCTGGTTTTGTTCAATCGTACTACACTGGAACAATGGGCAGTAACCGTATTTTTTACAGTTTTTCTAAAAATACGCCAATGGTCGATGTTAGTTTAGAAGATTATGGTTTGTTACATCGTTTGTCTGTAAATGGAAAAGCTCCGAAATTAAAAATCAACACCCAGTCTAAAAATTTGGGAACAGCAAAAACCTACAATACCATTGCGGTCATTCCCGGAAAAACAAAGCGGAACGAATATGTAATGCTTTCGGCACATTTAGATTCTTGGGATGGTGCGCAAGGTGCTACCGATAACGGTACCGGAACAATTTTAATGATGGAAGTTGCCCGTTTAATTCAGAAATATGCTCCGAATAACGACCGAACTATTGTAATTGGACATTGGGGAAGCGAAGAGCAAGGTTTAAACGGATCGCGTGCATATATTATGGACAACCCAACCGAAGTTCAAAAAATTAAAGTGCTTTTTAATCAAGACAGCGGCACAGGTCGTATCAATTACATTGGCGGACAAGGATTTACGCAAGCTTACAATTATTTAGGAACGTGGTTGCAAAATGTTCCTGAAAACAACAGAAAACACATTAAAACCGATTATCCGGGAATGCCTCAAGGTGGTGGAACTGATAATGCATCGTTCATTGCAACAGGTGTGCCGGCTTTTAACTTAGGAACTCAAAACTGGGATTATGGTCAGTATACTTGGCACACCAACCGCGATACCTATGATAAAATTGTTTTTGAAGAATTAGAGCGAAACGTAATCACAACTGCAATTCTAACTTTAGAAGCAGCAAACGATCCAAACGAAATTTCAAACGAAAAAAGAATTTTACCAACAAATACCGAATGGCCAACGGTAAAAGAGCCAAAACGAAATTCTAAAGATTATTAAAAAAAGCTGTTCAAATGAACAGCTTTTTTGTTATTTAACAGCCTTTTTTACCTATTTAATTACATATATTTGACAATTAACAAAATATTCATTTATGAAATTAAAACTACTATTCGCATTGCTATTTGTAACCATAAGTAATGCACAAACTCAAGTTGGTCAGGATATAACCGTAAACGGTAATTCTGTAGACGCCGTTGCGTTATCTGAGAATGGAAATGTATTAGCCGTAAGCAGTGATTCTGTTACTCAAGTATTTTCTAATGTTTCTGGAAACTGGGCACAAGTAGGACAAGACATTCAGCAATACGGTTATAGAACTTTACTTTCAAATGACGGATCTATAGTAGCAGTCACGGATGGGTGGAATGTTAAAGTTTATAAAAATATTAATAATAATTGGGTGCAAGTAGGTCAGGTTATTCAAGAAGATGCCCATGACATAGCTCTTTCAGGTGATGGATCAACTTTGGTAATAGCACCAATGAGTAACCTTACATTTAATATATATAAAAACATTTCAGGTACTTGGACACTAATAGACAATATTAGCACTTATTTTGGGTGCTTTAGCGTTTGCCTATCAGAAAATGGCGATACAATTGCATCAAGTCCACATCCTGGTGCAACGATAGATATTTTTAAATATGTAAATAATAAGTGGACACAAAGTAGTACAATTAATGCAAACCCAAATGATGTCTCTACAGGATACAGAATGGATATCTCAAGCGATGGAAACACAATTGCCATAACTACTATGGCAGTTCAACCACAAAATTTAGGTTCAATAAATGTTTACAGATACATTAGCAATACCTGGACACAAATAGGCAACCCAATAACTAGTCAAGTACCAAATGAAAATTTTGGATCCAATGTTGCAATATCGGGCTCTGGTAATGTAGTCATAGTGGGAACTCGTGAAAATGGTAATACAGGAAATGGTAGAGTGGAAATTCATGAATACCTTCAAGGCAATTGGGTAAAAAAGGGAGAAATAATTGATAATAATGGAAATAGTATTTTTTGGGCAATTGCCCTTTCAAGAGACGGTAGCAGTTTAGCCGTAAGAAGCAATGGAAAAGTTGGTCCTAAACCGGCTGGTAGTAATGAAGGTAAAGGCCCTTCTTCTGGAGCACGAGTTTATGATATTTCTGGCATTTTATCATCTGACACCTTTGTATTAGAAAACTTTAATATCTATCCAAACCCTACAACCGATATTTTAAATATTGAATTGAAAGAAAACTTAACTTTAGAAAAAGTTTTAATTTATAATACAAGTGGTCAATTGGTAAAAGAAACTTCAGAAAAAATAATTAATGTAAGTGGTTTTGCAAAAGGTATTTACAATGTACAGGTTTTAACCAATCACGGTAAGGCTACCAAAAAGGTAATTGTTAAGTAATCAACAATTAGTATATAACAAAAAAACACGCTTAAACAAGCGTGTTTTTTAATGCTTTATTGTAAATAGCTTCGTAAAGTGGAACAATTTTATCTACACTAAAGTTTTTTGAATGAGCATAAGCCTGTTCTTTGAATTGTTGTAGCGTAAGATCGTCTTTTAAAATTTCTATTGCGTGTTGAACCATTCCGTCGATATCGCCAATGTTGTCCATAAAACCGGAAACACCTTGTAAGTTTACTTCGGGTAATCCGCCGGTGTTTGATGAGATCACGGGAACTTTATTTGCCATGGCTTCTAATGCTGCCAAACCAAAACTTTCAGTTTCTGACGGAAGCAAAAACAAATCGGAATACTTCAAAATACTATCAATTTCAGACGAATTTCCAAAGAAAATCACTTTGTTTTCAATACCCAATTCTTTCACTAATTCTTCGGCTCCCAATCGTTCCGGACCATCGCCCACCATCATTAGTTTTGCAGGCATTTCTTTCTGAATTCCATTAAAAACCTTCACAACATCCAAAATACGTTTTACTTTTCTAAAATTACTTACGTGTGTAACAATTCGCTCACCGTCTTCGGCAAACAAATTTCGTTTACATTGCACATGAGTAATATTTTTATCTTCGATAAAATTCGGAATAACGTGTATTTCTTTCGTGGTATCGAACAATTCATAGGTCGATTTTTTCAAATCAGCCGAAACCGAAGTCACATAATCGGACTGGTTGATACTGAAACTTACCGCAGTTTTGTAAAACGGATGATTGCCCACCAACGTAATATCGGTACCGTGCAAAGTGGTTACCATGGGCAGTGAAATGCCTTGTTCTGCCAACATTTGCTTTGCCATATAACCTGCAAAAGCGTGCGGAATGGCGTAATGTACATGCAAAAGATCGATACCATATTCCTTAACCGTATCAACAATTTTGCTTGACAAAGCCAACTCGTAAGGCTGATAGTGAAACAAAGGATATTCGGGCACCACTACTTCGTGGTAATGAATATTTTTATTTAAAAGTGCCAAACGAACCGGCTGACTGTAGGTTATAAAATGTACTTCGTGATTGCGTTTTGTTAATTCAATACCTAATTCTGTTGCTACTACTCCACTTCCTCCGAAGGTTGGATAGCAAACTATGGCTATTTTCATATTTAAATGTGGAAAATTAATTATTTTAAAGCATCGTAAATTACCTGCTGTATATCTTCTCTTGTATTTGCTTTTGAAAGCTTGTTGTCATCGGCATTTGGGAAGGTTCTGTTCGATAGAAAAACGTAAATTAAATCGTTTTCCGGATCAGCCCAAGCCATTGTACCCGTAAATCCTGTGTGTCCAAAACTTTTTGACGAAGCGCAACCGCACGTTGGTCCGCTTTTACCCAATTGTGGTTTATCAAAACCGGCTCCTCTCCTATTTCCTTCCTTGCAATAATAACACGTATTAAAATCGTTGATGGTTTTTTGCGATATAATTTCTTCGCCGTTAAACTTACCGCCATCTAAAAAAAGCTGCATCATTTTAGAAACATCCAACGCATTGCCGAACAATCCTGCATGTCCAGCAACACCACCAAACATGGCAGCACCCATATCGTGTACATATCCTTGAACGATTGTGTAACGATAATAATTATCTATTTCAGTCGGAGCTATCTGTGATAAATCGAACTTTGTCTGCGGAAGATACGTTAAGGTTTTAGCTCCGATTTTCTCATAAAAATATTCATTTACCAGTTCGTTTAAAGGCTTTTTGTAAGATCTTTCAACAATTTCTGACAATAAAATGAAATTTAAATCGCTGTATTTGTATTCTTTCTTGCCTAATTTTGATTCTGCAATAGTTTCAATGATATTCTTTTTGTAATCAGATTTTAAAAACAGATTATCGTTTATCTGCAAATTAAAATCTTTTGAAAATGTTGGTTGATACAATTCCCCTTTAGGTTTTCCGTTACTGTCTAACGTTTCTTTGTAAAACGGGATCCAAGCTACCAAACCCGAATTATGCGTCAACAATTCTTTAACGGTTATGCTTGCTTTATCAGTCTTTTTGAATTCAGGTAGTAAATCGCCTAATTTCTGATCGAAACGCACCTTTCCGTCGTCATACATTTTCATAACCATTGGCAATGTTCCCAACATTTTAGAAAGCGATGCCAGATCGTAAATTGTTTGATTGGTAACATCAACATTGTCATTATACGTCATTTTCCCAAACGATTTATTATAGACAATTTTACCATTGCGTGCTACCAAAACCTGTGCACCCGGTGTATATTTATTTTTGATTGCTGTGCTAACCAGCGCATCAATTTCTTTTAATTTGGTTTCATTAAAACCTTCTTCGCTTGCACGACCGTAACGGATATTTTTATTAGCTTTTAAATCGATACCATCGCCTTCTTTGAAAAATTTTCCGATAGAAACCGGAAGTTTTCCCGTTGCAGGCTGCATTCCAAAAAGAACATCGGTAACTTTTCTGTGCGCGATCACGTTGTTCTGATATCCCAAAACAACGGCTTCAAACTTCGAAAAATCTTTAACGGCACTTAACGCGTAAGGTTTTACAAACGATACAAAAATCGTTTTATTAGTATTTGCAATGCTATCAAGAAGTGAAACCTCATTCCCTGTCATATCGTGCTTTTTCCAAACTCCGTCTGCCTTGTGGTAACCTACAATAACCAAATCGAACGCTTTTAAATCATCCAAATGATCTTCGATCTGATAATGATTAAAAACCGTAACCGGCTGGTTTGCCTGTAAAGCTTCAATAAAAGTATCGTTCACATCGTCGCCCAATTTCACATATGCAATATTCTTCTGTTTGGTGCTGTTAAAAGGCAATGTGTTTTTATTGTTTTTTACAACAGTGACAATATTTTCGTACAGTTTATAGCTTAAATCGGTGTATTCGGGTTTGTTTAAATCCTGATATAAATTCTTAGTTTCGATTGGTTTGTAAGCATTTAAACCTGCTTTGTATTTGTACAGTAAAATCTTTTTAACCGAATGCGCCAAACGATCTTCTGTAAACTCGCCTTTCGCAAACGATTCATTAAATTTCTGAATTGCCAACGGAACATTCTCTGCAAAAAGCAACACATCGTTTCCTGCCAAAAATGCTGCAAGATCAACTTCTCCGGGTGATTTAAAATTAGCAACACCTTTCATATTTAAGGCATCGGTAAAAATCAATCCTTTAAAATTTAAATCGTCTTTTAAAAGATTCGTGATGGTATTGTACGATAACGATGTTGGAACATCTTTCTTTGGTTCTAATGCAGGAACCGACAAATGCGCCACCATTACGGATGCCAAACCTTCTTTTATCAGTTTTTTATAAGGATACAATTCAATATTATCTAACCTTCTTTTATCGAAATCGATGTTTGGAAGTGCGTGATGTGAATCGGTTGCGGTATCGCCATGTCCAGGAAAATGTTTTGCTGTTGCAAACACTTGATTTTCTTGCATTCCACGCATTAATGCAACTGCTTTATCGGCTACATTTTCTTTAGATTCCCCAAAAGATCTGTTTCCGATAATAGGATTTAGCGGATTTATGTTAACATCTACAACGGGTGCAAACATAAAATGAATGCCCATACGTTTAGATTGTGCTGCCATTTGCGTGCCCATTTGTTGGATCAAATCGTTTTTCTGAATCGCGCCCAACGTCATATTCCACGGATAAACATAAGTAGAATCTAACCTCATGCCTAATCCCCATTCGGCATCAATCCCAACAAACAAAGGTAATTTTGATGCTTGCTGTAATTTATTGGTCATGTGTGCCTGACGACCCGGACCGCCCTGAAAGAAAATTACACCACCAATATTTTTAGATTTCACTAAATCTATAAGTTCCTGAATATGCTTACTGTCGCGGTTGGAATAAGCTGCCACCATGAAAAGCTGCCCCACTTTTTCATCGAACGACATTTGATTGTAAACACTATCGACCCACTTTTGTGCGGGCTGAAATTTTTGTTTGGGTTGTGCAAATATTGTTAAGGGAATATATAAAAACGCTAACCAGATTTTTTTCATAACTGTTAAAAATAAAACATCCTCAAAAATAAACTTTTGAAGATGAAATTAATAATATAAATTCGGAATTTTCCGTTAAAAAACTTTACGATACATTTACAAGAAAAATGACAAACGATTTCCATAAGATGGAACTACAACTTTCACAGTTAACCAATAAAAAAATTACCGATTTTGTTACAGATGATGAATGTTTGGAATATTTGGGATGTAGTTTTAAATTGGACGATCTAAAAGTAAAATTTCGCCAAGCAAAGGTAACTCCGAAAAAAGTTGGTTTGTTTGTAACCCTTTGGAAACGAAATATTGAAAATAAAACCGAACCTTTCAGTGTAAACGATCCGTTTGATTTTTACATTATCGCTGTAAAACAAGAAGATCATTTTGGATTTTTTATTTTTTCGAAAGATATTTTAAGTGAGAAAAACATATTGACAAACAGTAAAAAAGAAGGAAAAAGAGGTTTTAGAGTTTATCCCGATTGGACAGAAACCGAGAACAATCAAGCAACAAAAACCAAAGCATGGCAGACTAATTGTTTTATAAATTGTAGCGAAAACAACCATATAATAAGTGAGAAGCTAAATAATTTGCTGAACAAATCATAAAAATTGCTACCTTTGTAGCACAAAAAAATAAGCAATAAAATGTAAAAAACAATTTCTTTCAGACTTTCAAAAGCGGTAAACCATAAAATGGTTCGCTGTATTGTTACATCTTCAACGAAAGAAATCATGCTTATTATTCAAAACTTATCCTATACACATCCAAACAAGGATTTACTTTTCGGTAACATAAATCTTACAGTAAATTCAGGCGAAAAAATCGCACTAATCGGCAACAACGGTTCCGGAAAATCAACTTTACTAAAAATTATGTCAGGTTTGCTAAAGCCTTTAAACGGCTCGGTTAATATCGCTACAAAACCTTATTATATTCCACAGATTTTCGGTCAATATAATAATCTCACTATTGCAGAAGCTTTAGGAATCGATAAAAAACTGACTGCCTTACATGAAATTTTAAATGGAAATATTTCAGAAGAAAACTATGAAATATTAAACGACGACTGGACTATTGAAGATCGCTGCAATGAAGTTTTGAAGCATTGGAAGTTAAATGATCTGGATTTATCGCAAAAAATGGAAACGTTAAGTGGCGGACAAAAAACAAAGGTTTTTTTAGCAGGGATTTCGATTCATAAACCCGAACTGATTTTACTGGATGAACCCAGCAATCATCTCGATTTTGAAAGTCGCGAACTTTTGTACGATTTTATAAGATCGACCAAAAGCACACTTATTGTTGTAAGTCACGATAGAAAACTACTGAATATTCTGAATAAGGTTTGCGAATTATCCAAAAACGGAATTACTGTTTACGGAGGAAATTTCGATTTTTATACTGAACAAAAACAGATCGAACAAAATGCACTTGTACAAGATATTCACAGCAAGGAAAAAGCACTGAAGAAAGCTCGTGAAAAAGAACGCGAAACCATTGAACGACAACAAAAATTAGACAGCAGAGGAAAAGGCAAGCAGGAAAAATCGGGTATTGCCAAAATAATGATGAATACCTTGCGAAATAATGCCGAAAACAGCACGGCGAAGCTTAAAAGTGTTCACACAGAAAAAATAGGAAACATTAGAGAGGAATTGCAGGATTTACGTTCTTCAGTAATATCAACCGAACAAATGAAATTCGGTTTTAACAATTCTTCTCTTCATAAAGGAAAAGTGCTTTTTACTGCAGAAAATATAAATTTTAAATACGAATACAGCAGTTTTATTTGGAAGAAAAATTTAAATCTGCAGATTTTAAGTGGATCGCGTATTGCAATAAAAGGTTCTAACGGATCCGGAAAAACTACATTTATAAAAATCCTTTTAGGAAATTTGGAACCACAACATGGAACCGTTTTTCTCAAAGAAAGTACATCAGTTTATATTGATCAGGATTATTCTTTGATAAACAATCATTTAAAAGTGTATGAACAGGCTCAACAGTTTAATACTTTTAACTTGGAAGAACATGAAGTAAAAATCAGGCTGAATCGTTTTCTTTTTCCTCAAAATACTTGGGATAAACCTTGCAGTGCGTTAAGCGGAGGCGAACGTATGCGGTTAATGTTATGCTGTTTGAGTATCGGAAGTGAATCGCCGGATATTATTATTTTAGACGAACCAACCAACAATCTGGATATTCAAAACATAGAAATACTTACCAATGCAATTAACGATTATCAAGGAACATTAATAGTGATTTCGCACGATGAAACTTTTTTAGATCAGATTAAGATTAATCAAACAATAAACTTGTAAAAAATTATTCAACAAAAATCCTCTTTAAAATAATAAAGAGGATTTTTTATAATTGATGAACCATCTGTTCTTAAACAATCAAAGTCCCAACCAAAACTGAAAATTCTGATTTTAGTAAAACATCCGATTGATCACTATTTTCAATCAATAATAAATCTGCTTTTTCTAAATTTATTTTTTCCTTGTTTAATTCAATCAAAGTATCTTTTAATGCAAAAAGAAAAATAAACGATTGGTTTAACTGAACAGTATCATTCAAAAAGAACACATCAGCTATTTCAACATTTTTACTCACCATTAAGTTAAAATCGTTTCCTTTTGTATAGGACGTAATATCACTGTCCGAATCAAATTTAAAAACATCATTTGGTGTGTAGCTTTCTTCTTTTCCATTGATATTTATGTTCAAATCATTATCTAACATCACTAAAAAGCGTTGATAATTTTTAAATTTTGTAAATGTAGACGGAACTTTATTAATGGTTGCCACACTTATCCGAAACAAAAAATCGCGATTTATATACAATGCTTTTTCCGGATAAATATAATATTCAAACGTTTCGCCTCCGTCCCAAATATTTGGTAGAATGTTTTTTTTCTTGATAATTGTATAGTTTACATTCATTATAACATTAATTTATCTAGATCCAACAACAAATAATTTATATTTTGATTTATTGTTCGGGTTGCAGATTGCATTTGGTTTAACATTGAAGTACGGTTATGTAAATCTTCGGCAAGATAAAAACCGCCATTATCAAATAAAATAGACTGTTGTGCAACTTCTATATCGTTTCCAAAGTTGTATTCTACCCAGCGCTTTTTTATATTTTTAATGATTGATGCTTCTTGTGTATAATTTGAAAAACTTTTTTCGGTGTACATATACCATACAAAAGGTGGAAAATTCTCTGAAACCAGCTTTTCTTGCCAAATATCTCTTAATAAATTCCGTTGGTGTATAAATTCTACTTTTTTACCTTTTGGGTTCAACATCATAAAACCTAACCCTGCACCTAAAACACCAGCACCAATATCAACCGATTTGCCAACATTTTCATTTTTTACAATGGCGCTGGTTGTAGATGCCGCCGCTCCTAAAACAATAGAAAGAATTACCATACGATTCATTTTACGTGCATTCAAATCATCTATAAAACTTGCCATCTGTCCAACACGTTCCCCTTCACAATCAAATTCGGCAGCAACGGCATCTAATTCGGTAATGGCTATGGTAACTTTGCTATCGATAACAGACCGTAAATGCAGTATTTCAAGTTTTGACTCAACGGAAGTATCCTTTTTAATTTCGATAATTTTCTTAACTTCATCGGTAGTTCCCAACGCATTAAGAATCAATATGCTTTGATCTGAAAAATGTTCAGACAGATTTTTGTTTGCAAGCAGTATTGAATCTGCGTTGTACGAAGGTAGTTTTTTATCGTAATTGTACTTAAAAGGTGCCTTGCAGTAACTGTCTTTTAAAGTTAAAATGTTATCGCGCAAAGCTTGCGTTTTTTTAGAAACACAAGACGTAAACGTAAAAACAAGAAACAAAAGCCCAACTAATTTCTTCATTTTTTTTCTGAATTTAGAGACAAATATAACAAAGAAGATTATTGACGAATGGCATGTACTAAATAATTTCCATTTTTTTCATAATGAAAGTAGCATTTTTGTTCTGGCAGATTCCGTTTTTCAGTTTATAATCAAAATGGAGTTCGTTATTGATAATCTCGACTTCAAAACATTTATTTTCCATAGTTTGCAAATGATTATCGGTTGTTTTACAAACTTCTAAATCATGTGTAGCAATTATTCCGGTGACATTCAACTTATGCAGTTTTTCAATAACACCAACAGTTCCCGTTTTTTTATCGTCGGAATTTGTTCCTTTTAAAATTTCATCTAATAACACAAAAATTGGCTGTTTTTCGGCTTCGGTAACAATTTGCTTTAAACGCTTTACTTCGGCAAAAAAGAACGATTCACTGTCTGAAAGCGAATCTGTTAATCGCATAGAAACCCACAACGGCAATGGATAAACCACTGCTTGTTTGGCATCAATCGGAGTACCAGCGTAACTCAATACCAAATTAATACCCACAGTTCGCAGAAAAGTACTTTTACCACTCATGTTGCTTCCCGTTAAAATCACAAATCGTTTCTGGCTGAAATCAATCGTATTTCTAACTCTTTTATCTTTTGAAATCAGCGGATGTCCTAAATCTTCCATCATAATTTGGTCCGATTTAATTGTTGGATACTGATATTCTGGATTGTTGTAAGCAAAATTCGCCAAACTGTTCAATGCCTCTACTTCACCAATAATTTTCATGAACTTCCATAAATCTTGCTGATGATTTTCTTTCCACTTCATCAATTTTTTATAGACCCAAAAGTGATATTGAAAAGTTCCGTTTAACGCGATAAAGACAAACAAATTGGCGATGGTATTGAGTTTTTCAAAACAATTTGCCAGATTTGTAACAATTTGAAAAGCCGTTTTTTGGTCAGATTGCAGTTTAGATTGAAGATCATTCAAATAAACCGATTGAAATTTTTCTGTTTCAAATGCCTGAAGCATTTTTGAATACTGCTGTAAACTGTTGGCAATTCGATCACTTTTACCGATTTCTTTTAAAATATGCTGACTAAAATAGCCTATCAACAATAAATTCAACGTAAAGAAAAATACGGTTAATTTTGAAAAAACCGGATGCCAGTTGAATACAGACCCAACAATTGATATCAATAAAAGTACAGGAATTAAAACCGCGAAAAACTGCATAAAAGCTTTCGGTTTTTCAGAAATAGTTTCAGTCCAATTTTTTATGGCAAGATCTTCTTTTTCGGTAGTTCCTGCCAGTGATGATAAGGTTTGAAAATGCTGACGGAAAGTCAATTTTTGCGAAAGTTCTTTTACAGCTTCCTGTTTTTTTAGGATTAATTCTTCTGTAGGGATTTCCTGAAAGCTTTTTGCCAATACATCTTTTCCCAAAAACGTTCCGGTACGATTGGTAAACTGAAAGATAGAATTAGATCCGAATAAATCTAAATCGTACGAAAAAGCATGTTGCGGATTTTGATATTCTACTCCATTATTAAACTGATGATTGCCTTCTAAAAAAGAAATTTCATCGGTATTTATCTGCTTTAACGTTTTATGATACGCAATTTTTGACTGTACTTTTAAATAGATATTTACAACAATTATAAATACAATAATGAGCGCCAACGCAACAAATCCGTACAAATGATTTTTTTCATACATCATCAAATACAAAAAATATACAGCAGCTAACAGCAAAATAATTCTACTGTAACTTAATATGTTATTTTTCTTGGATAATTTTTTAAGTATATCTGTCTGTTCTTGGCTTATAGTAGCGTACATATTTTGGTTTTAAAATCGATTAAAAATACGCACAAAAAAACCATCTCGCAAATGAGATGGTTTCTATATACAGATATATTTTCTTATTAAAAAGGTTTTTGTGCAAATTGCACAGTAATTATTTCACTATCAACAAAACCTGCACGTCTGGCTTGTACTTTTACGTTTGCAACAGTTGTATGTGTATAAGTATTACCATTAATTTTAACACCATCAACATAATATACCACATCAGCAATTGTATTAGAACCACTAGTTGTAGTGAACTTAACTGGTCCTTTGCCTAATTCCTTAAAGTACATGTTTTTATCTTCTATGTAAGGGGCATCAGTTGCTATTTTTAACTGTTGGTTAACATTTGGATTTGGATTAGGTGTTGGTATTTCTACAACTGCATCATCTCCTGAACACGAAGTAAAACCAATTGTTGAAAAGGAAGCTATTGCGATAAAGAACAAGATCTTTTTCATTGTATTATATATTAGTGGGTTAATTATTAAAATAAAGTTATAAAAATACAAAAATTATTCATTCATCAAAATTTTTATTCTACTTGCAGCAATATAAGATGCAATAATACTTAAAATTATAATGGTTATGGTAACAATTGCTCCGTTTTTCCAACTGAAAACAATTGGGTAAGGAAAATCATCGGCTATTTTTACAAAACCAAAATGCTGTTGTAATAATGTAATGGTAATTCCCAAGATCAATCCAATAACAACGCCGCCAACAGAAAGAATCAAACCTTGATAAAGAAAAATACGTTTTAGTTTTTTTTGCGTAAAACCAATATCGTATAATGTTTTAATGTGTGCTTTCTTTTCCAAAATAATCATTATTAAAGCACCTGTTAAGCAAAACAGAGTAACAATAATAATCAACGTAAAAATAAGGTAAATTGCCAAACTTTCGGTTTTCAGCATTTTGTATAAACCTTCATTTAACTGCGATCGGTTTTTGATTATTTCATTTGGAAAAATATCATTTAAAGCAGAAGTTAATGCTCTTTCCGAAGCTCCGTTTATAAGTTTAAATTCAATTTTAGAAAATTCGTTTGCTTTAAAACCCAACAGATCTTTCCCAACATTAATATCGGCATAAATATACTTATTGTCTGTATCGATATTGTTCAGGCTGTAAATTCCTGAAGGATACAAAGGCAGTTTAATGTAAGCATCTTCGGGCATCGTAATCATGCCTTTACCGGGTTTCATGGCTAAAACCTCCAAAAGCTTGTCGTTAGAATACATTCCTGCCGAAAGTTCGTTGGCTAAAACGCTGCCCATAACGGCGTCGTTCGTATTAGGCTGAATCCATTTTCCATGCAGAATATTTTCTGTGATAGCAACCGTTTTAGGATAATTACTATCAACAGCCTTTAAAATGGCAACAATCTGTTTATCGCCATAAATAAAAATAACGCGATCTTCAATAATGTTTGATTGATTTGCAATTTTACCTAATGACTTAAGTTTTTCCTGTTGATTCGCAGTTACGGTAATACTTTTTCCTTTTGATGGAAGAACAACCAAATCAGGATCAATTACATTGGTAAATGAAACCAGTGAATTTTCTAAGCCACTGAAAACCGACAATACCACAAACAAAGCCATACTGCTTACAATGATTCCGATAGCCGAAATCCGCGTAATAATATTTATGGCTTTAGTTTTACTTTTACTGAAAGCGTATCGTTTGGCTATGTAAAAAACGGTATTCAAACTTATTTTTTCTTTCTGCGAGCCAGTAACTCACGGTTTTCAATCGGGTTTTCATCACCTTTTAAAGCACTGTCAATTTTTTCAATATAATCTAAACTGTCATCAACATAAAAAATTAAGTTTGGTACTTTTCGCAACTGATTTTTAACACGCTGCGCCAAATCATGCTTAATTAACGGAGCGTTAGATTTGATAGCTTTTAATAATTCGGCACCTTTTTCGGTAGGAAAAATACTTAAATATACTTTGGCGATAGATAAATCGGTAGTGATATTCACTTTTGAAACCGTTATGATTAAGTTTGAAAGTCCGTTTTTACGCACCTCACCTTGTAATATATCAACCAGGTCGGCTTGCAGTAAAGCCCCCATTTTTTTTTGTCTGTTTGTTTCCATTGTGCAAAAATACGAAATTCATACAGATATATATTTATCTTTACAGAAACAAAATTTTTAGTTTATGATGCGCAAAATTGAACATATTGGTATTGCCGTAAAAAGTTTGGAAGAATCGAATGTTTTATTTGAAAAATTATTGGGACAGCCAGCTTACAAAGAAGAAGAAGTTATAAGCGAAGGTGTGAAAACATCTTTCTTTATGAACGGACCCAACAAAATTGAACTTTTGGAAGCTACGAATCCCGATTCGCCAATTGCAAAATTTTTAGAGAAAAAAGGAGAAGGAATTCATCATATAGCTTTTGATGTGGAAGATATTTTGGTGGAAATTGAACGACTGAAAAACGAAGGTTTCACCGTTTTGAACGAAACACCAAAGAAAGGAGCTGATAATAAATTAGTTGCATTTTTGCACCCTAAAACAACAAACGGAGTTTTAATAGAACTGTGCCAGGAAATAAAATAAAATTGAAAATTATTTAATGAACGCTTGCAAATGCTAAAAAAACATAGTAATATTGCACTCGTTAATAACAATTGACACCGGTCCTATAGCTCAGTTGGTTAGAGCACCTGACTCATAATCAGGTGGTCCCTGGTTCGAGCCCAGGTGGGACCACTAGAATGAAAATCAAGCACTTGCAATTATGTAGGTGCTTTTTTTATGACTTCATAATTTATCAAAGTACAACATTAGTACAACAAACTAACTGATTCAAAGATAGTTATTCTTTTCATTTAATTGCAATTAATTGTATATTTGACATACAAAATTGATTGTTATGTTAGTAAAATACTTTGAGATCATTGATACAATATCATCATATAACACAAAAAAGATAACTCCTTATTTGGTGTTCTTTTATTTTCCTATCATTATTTCTGTCTATGTTTATACAAGTGCTCAAAATAATGACTTAGTAAGCTTAATCTCTATACTGGTACTTTTGGGACTAGTTTTCTTTTCTCCGATGCTTATGATTCCTTCTTGGTATAGGATTCGAAAAAAAGACTTTTTTGCATTCAAGCAATTACATAATCATTTGAAAAGTGCTTCGATTGAATCATTTTCTTTTAATAAAGAAAATCTTGGCAAGACGATTGAATATGCTGAAAAAGAAGTAAAACACTCAAAGCTTCTTTATTTATATTCTTATTTATTTCGTGGAAAATGGGAACAAAAAGACTTGTTTGTTCCAAATAAAAAAATGACAAAAGCCGGCGAAAGAAAAATAATGGAATTTTATAAAACAGAAGCAGGCAAGTATTTTGAAACAATCGATTATAACGCCGGATATCTATTAGACTTGTTAAAAGATCAAAAAGAAATTGGTATTGATCATAAAATAAAATTGAATGATGATTTAGAAAATCATAAGATTAAGTCATTAATTTCCGATTTAAAAGGGATAACAGGAATCAATGAAATCCAATTAGCCAAACTTTTTAGTTCTTATGAAAAGAAAATGAAAGAACATAAAAGCTTAAAATTTAATTCTATTAAATCATCTGATTTTCAAAGAAATAAACGAATTAAAAGTTAATCTTATTTGTGAAATATGCGTTAATTTTAAATAACTGTAAGTTAATAATTCCCCTTTCATCTAACGTCATACATCTACTTTCGTGTCATAATCATCAATTTTTTTGTTATGACACAGATTCAATTAAACCAAGAATTAAATGAGATTAAAAAGCTCATTAAAGATCTTTACATCAATAATAAAGATTTGCTAAGCAGTTCGGATGTGTTAAAAATTTTAAACATATCAGAAAGCCTTCTTTTTAAGCTGACAAGCAAAAAACTACTTCCTCATTACAAACCTACAAACGGGCGGTTATTCTTCATAAAGAGTGAACTCATTGATTGGGTAAAGGAGCATCGTATCCATACGGAAAAAGATGCCGAAGAACTTCTAAAAAAATATCGGTTAAAAAAATAGGTATAACCCCGACAGTTATACCTTGTAATCTTTTTTAAATTGAAAATCATCTAAATATAACGATTTTATTTGATCTTCATAATACTCTTTCTATGGAAGAAAATCAATCAAAAATAGCAAGAATTTTCGAAGAACGGTTCAATAAATCCGTTTCAAAAGAAAATGACAAAAGGGAAGAAATGAATATTCTCATGGGAAACCTCGCAAACAATTGGATAAAAATGGGAAAAGAAATTCCAAATCCCCGCCCCTTAATGGGGAGTATATGGAGAAGCGGAGAAGTAGGGATTCTTTTTTCCAATACTGGGAAAGGAAAATCTGTTTTGGGAGTTCAGATTGCCGATGCTGTTTCAGAAGGTAAAGAATTACTTAATCTTCAAACCTCTAAGCAACGAATTATTTATTTCGATTTTGAATTATCAACCAAAGCTTTTCAAATACGTTACACAGATGAAAATGGAGCTTCGCATCATTTTAATGAAAAATTTATCCGTGTGGAGATAGATCGAAACAAGCAATTGGCACGAGAAGAGCTTTCTTTTGAAGAATTGGTAATCCACTCAATTAAGCATCATGTTGAAAAATATAATCCCGAATCCATCATCATTGACAATATAAGCTACTTAGCTGCAACAAACGAAAAAAGCCAGCAAGCATTGGCATTAATGAAACTTATTCTGGATTTATCAAGAAAACGAAATTTATCGATTCTCCTAATTGCTCATACACCTAAACGAGATATTTTTAAGCCGATTCAATTAGATGATTTAGCTGGTAGCAAGGCATTGAGCAATTTTACCGACATCGTATTTTGTATTGGAGAATCAATTCAGGGATCGGATATCCGTTATATTAAGCAGTTGAAAAACCGAAATCATCGGATAGATTATCACGAGAATCATGTAATTGAGTGCCAATTAATCAAAGAAAACTCTTTTTTACATTTCAAATTTAAAGGGTTTGGGAAAGAATCCCACCATTTAAAATCAGCTTTGAATATGGATGAAGAAGAGCATCTTTTAGAAAGAATTATTTAGCTAAAGAAAAGTAACCTTTCCAATGTAAAAATAGCATTACAATTAGGAGTGAGTGAAGCTACCATACGCAGAAAATTAAAACGAATCGATTCGTGGCAAAATACGAATGATGACGAAAGTTAAAGTATTCTAAAGTATTGATATATTGTTTATTATGTCTGAATAATATTAGACTCGTCTCGTCGCAAAAATGTATGAGAGTTTCCTCACAGTATTGTGACGAGTTTTTCCAGTACCCATTGATGACGAGACGAGTTTATATAGAGATAAAATAAAACACTGATTTTGAGTGATTTTTCAAGTAAAAAAGACTCTTTTGAGCTCGACATAGTAGACGCATTAAAAAACAATTCCATGACAACATATAGATATTCATTAGAAAAATATCAGTCCAGAGGGAAAAACAGATATAGGTGTCCTTTGTGTAGAAAAGACAAAGTTTTTGTACGATATATTGATAATGACATACAAGAGTATATTGATATTACAGTAGGGAAATGTAACCGAATAGAAAAATGTGGTTATCATAAAACACCTTATCAATATTCAGGAAATTCATTTAACTTATCACCCCTTGTTCCAATGCAACAAGCAGTCAAGAAACCCACTTTCTTTTGTAATGAAGAAAAGGTCATTAAATCGTTACAAAAAAATGAAAACTGTCATTTGTTTCAATACTTTAAACTTTTCTTTCAAATAGATAAAGTCCGTTTGTGTTTCGATAAATACTTCGTAGGAATATCTAGTAAGTTTCCAAAATCGACCATATTCTGGCAATTAGACACCAGTATGAAAGTTTGTTGCGGTAAAATTATGCAATACAATACTCTTACCGGAAAGCGACATAAATACCAATTCGGCTGGATAAGAAATACAGATGAACTAACCGAAATGCGACAAGTTTTCTTTGGAGTACATTTAATTAATTATTATCCAGATTATACGATAGGAATTGTAGAATCTGAGAAGACGGCACTTCTTTGTGATTTGTTTTTTAATGAAAAAATGATCTGGATTGCTTCAGGAGGATTACAAGGTTTATCTGAACAAAAATTTAAAGATCTATGGGGAAGAAAAGTTATTCTTTTTCCGGATTTGAGTTCACAATCATCAAAAAAACCGGCACTGTATCGATGGGAAAAAAAAGCAAAAGAAATTGGTGCTAAATTAAACCTATCAATAAAAATAAATTACTTCTTGGAATACTTTGCAAACACAATTGAAAAGGAGAACCAGGAAGATTTGGGAGATTTTATTATCAAGCAGATTAATAATCGACGTTCCGCAACCTAACTACATAAAAAGAAGTTAGGAGCTCATTCGCAACTTTCATCGTCGTGCCTCCTCTTAAAGTTTCTACTTCGCTCTGCGAGGCTTTGAACCGGTTAAAGATAATATAAGGTTCAATCGGTTTAAACCTGTAAAAAATAATGAAAGGTTAGGCTTTCTAAGCCTATGGAAAATGAGTTGCAAATATATCATTAATGAAATAAATTATGAAGACATCAATAAATTTTAAAGCTGTTAAATCCGATTCTGAAAGCCATAATTTCAGAAAAAAAACTTTTGATTATATCCGAAAAGATTTAACATCAAAAAATGAATATTGGCAGGAACAAAAAATTGCAGACCGAATTCAAAAAATTGAAACTTATTGCAAAGAAAAATCCGGACGAAAATTACAGAAAAATGCGATGCCTGTTCGTGAAGCTGTTGTAGTCATTAAAGAAAATACCACGATGCAAGATTTACATAATCTTTCAAAACGATTGGAAGAAGAATTGAAAATACGCGTTTTTCAGATTGCGATTCACAAAGACGAAGGACATTACGATAAGGATACCAACGAATGGAAACCAAATTTTCACGCTCATTTAGTAGCGGATTGGCAGGATTTGGAAACGGGAAAAACATTAAAACATCAATCTTTTCATTATTCCAAAATGCAGGATATAACAGCAGAATGCTTGGGAATGGAACGAGGAATTTCGGGTTCTAAAGCAAGATTAGAAGCCATACAATTCAAAATCAAGAAAGAAGAAGATTATCTGAAAGTTTTGGAAGAACGCAAAAACGAAATAAAAAAGGAATTAAGTTCAGACAAATTTGAGGAACTGATTATCAAAGAACCAGACTTTTTAGGATTTCAAAGAATGAAAACCGAGAAAACACTGATGAATATGGAGAAAATATTTAAAGCTCAGAAAGCTCAACTTTTAAAAAACAAAACCGATCTAGAAGCCAAAACGAAACAGATTGCTGAAATATTGACAAGAAATGAAAGTTTAAAAAAAGAAGTACAGTTTTACACAAGCAAAAACACCACTCTGCTTACCAATGAAAGTATTTTTGCTGTTGAAAAGAAAAAATATCTAGATTCGGTAATGAATACTTTGGAGCAAGCAATCAAATTTGAAAGACTAAAACAACCTTATTTAAAAATAGATAACGAAAAACAATTGATAGAAAAGTTAAGTAAAATAAGCGAAGAAACATCAAAAGATCACAATATCCCTTTCTCTGCGTTCGACGAAATCTTTAAAAATCCAAATAATGTAGCTCAGCTTTTCACACTCTTGCGTTTTGGTAATGAGCAAAACAGAAGTATATCAACGAAAAAGAGTAATCAAATTGTAGAACAGAAAGAGCCTGAGAAAAGAAGAGGACTGAGGAGATGATTAAATTTTCATAATAATATGATAAGGTGCCTATATAGCTTTTAGCACAAGGAGCTATGAAGATGCCGAAATTAAAATTTTAGAGAACTTTCGTAATTGAAATTTTAAAGAAAGCCCGTGTTTTCGGTTTTTCTCTATTTTTGATAGCTCTTTTTTTATCGGACTTCTCAATATAAATCTACCCGTTCTGTGAAACAGATAAATTTTATTTTTTTAGCTGTGGAAACGGTTTAGACTTTTTCACAGTTAAAAAAATAAAATTAGAAGTATAGTATATATTGAAAAATCGTTTATGATATATAACTATATATTTATACTATGGGCGTGGAGAGAGTCCAAATCCCGTAGCAATACTAGAATCTTCGTTAACTTTAGTAGTATAACAATCTTGGAAAAAATCTGTACCATGCTGAAGATCGCCACAATCTGTTCCATTTGCAGTTGAGTCGTTGTCTCCTGTTTCAGCAGAATAATCATTTCCCGAGAAAGTGGGATTACCACCCAAAATCTTAACACTTGATTCTTCTAAGATTTTTTTATCTTCGTATTTTTTAAATAAGTTTTTTTTCATATCACCTTGATATATTATTTCACTAAATGATTATTAAAGTTATTAATTTTAATAAATTAAAAAAGGGAATAAAATAATATTCCCTTTTTTATCTTATGGGCGTGGAAAAAGACCAACACCTGTTGAAGGCTCTGGTCCATCACTATTAGCATGAGTAGGAACCGCATCGGTAAATACATCTGTGTCGTTGCCATCGCCACAATCTGTTCCATTTGCAGTTGAGTCATTATCTCCTGTTTCTGCAGAATAATCATTTCCCGGCCAAGTAGGACCACCACCTAAAATTTTAACGCTTGATTCTTCTAAAATTTTTTTCTCCTCGAATTTTTTAAATAATTTCTTGTTCATGATTTAATGATTTTGAATTGAATTAATAAATAGATTAATTTGGTAATCACTTACCAAATTTCTTCTATTATTTCTTTTATTTCATTTTCATCTACAGTGAAATCAGGATATTTTATTCCTATTTGAGAGAGGGTATAGTAATCTTTATCGTTATTCCATTTACTGATATATGGATTGTAAGAACATTCATCAACATAATAGTACATATTATTTTGGTTTTTTTTGGGAATTCTGTTATCGATACACATATATCTGAATTCACATTCTTTACAAACTAAACATTTGTCTTTAGAAACTCTCCATAGTTCAGAATCAAAATCTGAAGTATTTAAAAATTTTTCTTTTGAAAAATTCTTATCATTAATGCCAAAAGAAAAATAACCAGCTTTATTTATATATATTCTCCTGTTATGATAAACATTATATTTCAAAGCTTCATTAAATATTTCAATGTTTATCCTAAAGTCAGGTCTAAAATATTTATTAGAAGTATCTATTTTGTGTTTTTCAATTTTATATAAATTTAGATATTTATTTTTTAAATAATTTTGTTCTTCAATAGCTATCTCTTTGTCTAATATAATACTCACAGACTCAAAAAAGTAATTGGAAATGATTATGTTTAATAAATTATCAATTTCTTTAATCTCATTAAATTTAAGGGCAATATGCCTGCAAAATAGACTTTCTAATTTTGAAAAGATTTCAAAGTCTACCTCAGAATCTATTTCGATAATAGCAAATTCTATATTATTAGGGGATATGAAATGTCTGTCTATATTTATAAATCTTTTACTCAATTTTTTAGGAATACGAAAAATATATTCTTTTTCAAATAATAAATCAATCCAATATTTTATATCAGGATCTGTATAATCTAGATCACTTTCTATAATATGAACCTTATTTAAAAATAAATTCGCAATATTATTTGGAATGAATTCGTAATCTCTTCTTGAAATATCATAGACGCATGTTCGATTATAACCTTTGATAAATTCTACTTGGGCATGTTTCTTTAAAACTATCATATTATTAAAACTAAAGAATAGGTTTATAGTATTTTTTTATAGGGTATAAGTCTGTATTATGGATTGTTGAATTAATAAATTGTTTTTCTTTTGTATGCTGTTCTACGAGTTTACCTTTTCTAATAAAAAGAGGTAACGAGTTAATGTCTTTAAAAGGTTCTTTCATAAAAATTCTGCGATTTTTTTTTCTAAATAATAATTACAAGGATTTGATACTTGATAAAATTGCCCAATGGGGTTTACTTCTAAAAAATAATACTTACCGTCATCTGAATATATTAAATCAATAGAGCCGGAGTTTAATTTAACTTTTTTCATTAATTTATCTAATCTTTTCTCAATAGATCTAGGTAATTTAAAAGGTGGGGTTCTATTTGGTTTTTCAAAATTATAGTTTCTAAAGTCAACTTCAGTTTTTTTATCATTCTGTGAAAAAATTGCACTCGCATAAAAATTGCTTTCTATAAAGAATATCCTTAATTCAAACATTTTTTTTATTTCTTCTTGAAACAAAGAATAAGCAAACCGTTCAGGTAAAGAGGTTATATCCTCTAAACTTACTCTTTGCGTAATAGTAGATAGTACTTTATCCTGCTCAGTAATAAAAACTCCCGGACTCATATTTTTTGTTATTATTTGTTTGTTAGTAGAGTAAAAGGAAAGTAATTCTTTTTTGCTGTTCGTTATTAATGTTCTAGGTACATTTATTCCTAAATCTATAGCTTCTCTTAATACAATCAATTTATTTAAATAATTATCAGAAGGAATATTTAAAGATTTATTTTTTATTTCATTAATAAAATAGTTCTGCAACATATGTCCTTCCAAGAATAAATGATTATTTACTTTGGAGTTAAGTATTGTATTTTTTTGTAACTTTTCAATAAATATGTTTAAAGAGGATCTTCTGTACCAAAATCTATTTATTTCAGATAATTTTATTTCAACTTTATTATTAATTATAATGAGTAGATCTATATTTTCATTAGTAATCTCAATTTTTGAGAACTGAATTTCATCTTCTTCTGATATACGGATAAACTTTTTATCCATAAAAACAAGCCAATTTATGACATCATTAGTTGAAAAATCATCTTTTGCACTTAATATTAAAACCATCCTAATTCTGTTCTTAACTTTTTAGTTTGTTCATTATTATCTATGGGAATTTCACTATCATCAGGGTTTCTTCGCCAACTTTCGTGAAAATCATCAATTTTAATCAAATTAAATATTTGTGTACCATCGTGTCTGTATTTTGTGAAATCTACTGCTTTGAATTTGATAGATGAAATATCTTTATTAAGGTAAGAAGTTTTATAATAGGGATAAAATGACTCCCAAATTTTATCAAAATTATTTACTCTTTGTAAGTTATGGAGCTCAACATAATTATAATCTTTTTGTATTAGAGAAAAAGAGTTTCCTGTTGGTAAAAATCCTATTTCAGTAGAAAGATCAAGAATTACTCTTGCGTTATCAAATGAATATTCATCTAAAATTTTTTCTATAATTTTTTTTTGTTCATTTGTAAATGATGTTGATCTGTGAAAAGCTGTGGAAATACCATTAACTAATTGGTCTTTTTCCTGCAAGGTATTTAATCTGTAAATATCAATTTGTTTGTCTAAATTTTTACTCAGCCATTCGCTGTGATTTTTAATATACATATCTTTAAACCAGATAGCTAAACTTCCACTTATTATATCGTTATAATACGATTCGTTGCCCGAAGCATATGATAAATTAAATCCATAATTTCGGGTAAGAAGAGTTAAAACCTCTTTAAAATACTCTATGTCATCTTGCTGGTAGATATATTTTAACTTACTGTGTAAAATTTCTGGATTAGGTTTTTCTTCCAACTCCTCTAATTTTTTTATATTTAATTTAAGCTCTTTATAGCTTATTAAATCTTTTGGAATATTATATACAATTTCAGAAACTAATGTATCCCGATCCGTTTGGGCATTTAGTGTAGAAGAAAAAATTAAGACCAAAAAAGAAATTATTAATACTTTCATTTATAATTATTTTATATGACTTGAAAAGCTTATTGTAACAAATATAAACTATAATCTAATAAAATAGGTAATATCCATGTTGTTATTTATATAGCCTATATGAGAAATTAAAGCTAATTATCAGAATGTACAGATGTATTTTTGTTATATTTGAGCCGTTTAACTCTAATTTATTTCTTTTAAACTCAATGATAAAAAAATTCCCTTTTTATAAACAAGCTGATACTAAAGATTGTACGTCTTCAAAGTAAATTAGACAGTTAAATATAAAAACTAATTTAGTGTTTAGTTTATAAATTTATTAATTTTTGTTGGTTGTACAATTGTCTTCTTTTCTGAATTGTACTGTTTTTTATTTCATTTCTTTTTTCTAATATTTTATCAGATCTTCCATGATATACATCTGCGGGAGTCAGATTTTTTAAAGATTCGTGATACCTGTTGTTATTGTAATGATTAACAAAATCATTTAAAGCATCGATTAATTCTTCTGGATGATAAAAATAATTAAGCTTTACCACATTTTTCATTGTTCTGTGATAGCGTTCAATTTTACCTTGAGTTTGCGGATGCATGGGTTTTCCGTGAACTTGTTTCATATCCAGCTCTTCTTTCAGATATTTTTTTAAATCGTTCGATACATAACAAGGTCCGTTGTCTGATAAGAGTTTTGGTTTTCGCTTTGTCTTTAAACGAGCTTTTACAATTGCCGTATCAACGGTTCTTTTTACATCATCAGCCTTCATTGAATCACATAGCTCCCAATGAATAATGTATC